>JAIXTZ010000053.1 GCA_027483745.1 Lysobacteraceae bacterium | reverse complement strand
GCATCGACGGCAGCCACCACTGCGCCGGCGGCGCGGCGCGCGGCTTCCGGCGAATCCGGCGACATCGCGGTGTCGGCATCGAGGCGCACGAGGGCTTCGCCGTCGAAGCGGGCGTCGAAGATCGCGTCGACGAGAGCCTTGGTGTGCACGCGCTCGGCGGCTTCGCGGCTGGCCAGTGGCGCCTCGATCCACTCCAGCGGCTGGATGGCGGCGCGCAGGGCTTCCGTCACGGCCTGCAGGCGCGCCGGGCATTCCGGATGCCCCGGGCCGGGCTGGTGGGCGAGGCAGGAGGGGTGCGTGTAGACGCGCATCAGCGCCGGCGGTCGTGGCGCCAGAGCACTTCGCCGTGGCCGCTCTCACGGGCCAGAACGCGGCACAGCACGAAGAGCAGGTCGGAGAGACGGTTGAGGTAGCGGATCGCCTCCGGGCGCACGGCATCGTGGTGCGAGAGCGTCACCACCTCGCGCTCGGCACGACGGCAGATGGTGCGGGCGAGGTGCGCCTGCGCCGCGGCCATGCCGCCACCCGGCAGGATGAAGTCCTTCAGCGGCGGCAGGTCGGCGTTGAAGCGGTCCAGCGTGTCCTCGAGCGCCTGGATGTCGGCGTCGAAGATGGCGGCGTGGCCGGGAATGCAGAGCTCGCCACCGAGGTCGAACAGTTGGTGCTGCACCGCCACCAGCACGTTGCGGATCGAATCGGGGACCTCGCAGGCCAACACGATGCCGATGGCGCTGTTCGCCTCGTCGACCGTGCCGTAGGCGGTGACGCGGGCCGAGTCCTTCGACACGCGTGCACCGTCACCGAGGCCGGTGCTGCCGTCGTCGCCGGTGCGGGTGTAGATCTTGGAGAGGCGGTTGCCCACGCGGGGTTCCTGTCGTCGAAGGGGGCCACAGTGTCGCCCCCTGCGCGTGGCGGTGGCGTCAGCCGGCCTTCACTGCCGCGCCAGGAAGGCGGGCGAACAGCGGCTGAAGGGCGACGTGGGTGGCGCCGACCACCGCGGTCCACGCGAAGGCGACCTGCGCGTAGGGGAGCAGCCAGTCGCTGTAGTTCTTCGCCCAGCCGGCGACCGTGGGCTCGGCCACGCTGCTGCTGAACCAGTAGAACCCCCCCTGCGCCAGCAGGTGGCAGGCCGCCGTGCCCACGGCGAGCGCAAGCACCAGGCGACCCAGCAGGGCCCAGCGCGGCGCAAGGCCCTGCGCGGCGGCCCACTGGCCCGCCGCCATCATCGCGGCGTGGGCCGGCAGCAGGAACCAGTAGCCCGGCGAAACGCAATAGTGCGACCAGAAATCCACGCCGGTCGCCGAGATCACGAGGTAGTCCACGACCACGGCCAGCGCCATCAGGGCCGGAAAGGCCCAACGCTGGTGGCCCGCGAGGTAGACGCCGGAGGCGAAGAACACCGCCCAGGAGGCGTCGGGAATGGCGCCGAAGTGGTGGGCACGCGTGGCGGCCATGAGCAGGGCGAGGGCAGCGAACACCGCGAGAGCGGGGCGGACGGCAAGGCGCATGGTGGGTGGTCGGCAGCAGAATCGAAGACCCGGAGTCTAGCCGATGCCCCGCCCGCCGTGACCGGGTGACGACCTCCGCCTCGAGATGGCCGCGTATCCTTTCATCCTATGGAACATCGTGAATTCGACGTGGTGGTGGTGGGCGGTGGCCTCGTGGGCTGCAGCCTCGCCTGCGCCTTGGCGCCGCTCGGGCTGTCGGTGGGTCTCGTGGACGCCAGCGGCGGCCCGGCCCCGCTGTCGGCGGATCCGCGCAAGCTGGCCCTGGCGGCGGCGAGCCTCAACGCCCTCGGTCGACTCGGCGTTCTGGCGCGCCTTGCGACGCCGCCCACGCCCATCGAGCGCCTCCATGTGAGCCGTGAAGGCGATTTCGGTGTGCTCGAAGTGACCGCACGCGAGGTCGGACGCGAGGCCTTCGGCGGGGTCGTCTTGGCGGGCGATCTCGGTTCGGCCTTGCAACAGGAGGTCGCTGCGCTGCGCGGTGTGGCGTCGGTGCGCGGCACGGCCACGCCGCTGGGCCTGGCCGACGAGGGTCGGCGCGCCCTCGACGTCCACATCAGCGCGGGCGACCCCAGGACGGCGGCGTCCGCGCAGCGTTGGCACGCGCGGCTCGTCGTCGCGGCCGACGGCACCGCCTCGCCGCTGCGCGCTTCCGCGGGCATCGGTGTCGACACCCACGACTATGGGCAGACCCTGGTCGTCACCTCGGTGCGTATGGGCGGCGCGGTGCCGGGCATGGCCTATGAACGGCTGACCTCCACCGGCCCCTGCGCCCTGCTGCCGATGTCAGGCGGACGCCACGGTGCGCTGTTGGGCGTGGCCAGCGACGAGGCCGACACCGTGATGGCCCTGGATGATCGCGCCTTCGCCGAGGTCTTCCAGCGCCGCGTCGGCTGGCGCGCCGGCGCCGTGCGCGAGGTCGGTGCACGCAGCGCTTGGCCGTTGCGCCGGCTGGTGGCGACATCGCTGGTGGCCGAGCGCCTGGTGCTGATCGGCAATGCCGCGCAGACGATCCATCCGATTGGCGCGCAGGGCTTCAACCTCGGCCTGCGCGATGCGCTGAGCCTCGTCGACGTGCTCGCCGAGGCACGGGCCGGTGGCACGGCCGACACGGGTGACGCGCTGGTGTTGTCGCGCTACGTCGAGCGCCGTCGTGTCGACCGCGACGAGACCCTGGCCTTCAGCGACGGCCTCGCTCGCATCACCTCGAGCGACTCGCCCGTGCATCGCTTCGGACGCAGCCTCGGTTTCGCCGCGATGAACCTCGATGCCGGGCTGCGCGCGGGCTTCGTCGCCGGCGCGATGGGCTTCCGCGGCCGCGTGCCGACGCTGGCGAGGGACGCCGCATGAGCGCCTCGATCGAACGCCGCCGCCTCGATGCCGTCGTCGTCGGCGCGGGCATCGTCGGCAGCGCGCTGGCAATTGGCCTGAAGCGCCGCGGCCTCGACGTCGCGGTGGTCGAGTCCACGACCCCTGCCGCGTGGCGCGCTGAAGCGCCGGACCTTCGCGTCTATGCGATCGCGCCCGACAGCGAGGCACTGCTGGCCGCCCTGGGTGTCTGGCCCGCGGTGCGAGCCGCACGTGCCCAGCCCTACGCGGCGATGCAGGTCTGGGACGCTGGCGGTGGCGCGCCCTTGCGCTTCGACGCCGCCGCGCTCGGCGTGCCGCGCCTCGGCCACATCGTCGAACACGGCCTGCTGGTCGACCGCCTTCTGTCGGCGCTCGGCGCCGCGGGCGTGCCGATCCTCGAGGCCGCGGTCGAGGGCATCGATCCCGGCGACGACGATGTGGCGCTCCGCTTGTCCGGCGAGCGTCGTCTGCGTGCCGCATGGGTGTTCGGCGCGGACGGCGCGGCCTCTTCGGTGCGCGGGCTGGCCGGCATCGATGTGGAGGCCCGCGACTACGCGGCGAAGGGGCTGGTCGCCTACCTGCGTGCGGAGCGCCCGCACGACGCCACCTGCTGGCAGCGCTTCCTGCCCACCGGGCCGCTGGCCCTGCTGCCTTGCGCCGATGGCCGCGTGTCGATCGTCTGGTCGCTGCCGCAGGACGAGGCCGATCGCCTCGCCAACGTTCCCGAAGCGCAATTCAACGCCGAGATCACCCGCGCCTCCGACCGCGTGCTCGGCGATCTCGTGCTTGATTCGCCGCGCATCGCCTTCCCGCTGAAGCGCCAGCTCGCGACGCGCCTGCGCGACGGGCGCATCGCCCTGCTCGGGGATGCCGCGCACGCCGTGCATCCGCTGGCCGGGCAGGGCGTGAACCTCGGTCTTCGCGACGTGGGCGAACTGCTGGCGGGCGTCGACGACGCCCTGTCGCGGCGCCGTGCGCCGATCTCGGAAACCATGCTGTCGCGCTGGGCGCGGCGCCGGCACAGCGACAACGTGGTGTCGGCGCGCGCCTTCGAGGCCATCCACGACGTCTATTCGAACGCAGCGATGCCGGCCGTCGCCTTGCGCGGCTGGGCGCTGGCGGCCGGCAACCTGCCGCCGCTCAACCGGCTGCTCTGGGGCCATGCCGCGGGGGGCGCGCGATGAGCGCCGAAGCCCACGAGCGCACCGGGGCGGGCTACCGACGCGAGGCCCTCCTGCGCGCGCAGGCCAAGACTTGGGAAGCCGTCCATGCCATCGGCCGCCGCGTGCGGCCGGGCATGCGCGAGAGCGAGGCCAAAGCCTTGGCGGGCGAGGTGCTGGCCGAGCTGGGCTACCAGCGGCGCTGGCATCCGGACATCGTCCGCGTCGGCCCGAACACCTGCCTGATGTGGAAGGAGCGCTCGCCCGTCGATGCCATCCTCGGCGAGAACGACCTGTTCTTCGTCGACCTCGGCGCGGTGTGGGAGAGCCATGAGGGCGATGCCGGCACCACCTTCGTGGTCGGCGAGGACGAGACCATGCAGGCCTGTGCCGCGGCCTGTCGTGAACTGTGGGACCGCGTCGCCGCCGCATGGCGCGAGCTGCGCCCGACCGGCCGTGAGCTCTACGCCTTCGCCAAGCGCGAGGCGACCGCGATGGGCTGGGAATTCAATCACGACGTGAAGGGGCATCGCGTCGGTGATTTCCCGCATGCGATCTACAAGGCGCCAGACCTTGGGACGATCGGCCACGAACCGGGCGATGCGCTGTGGATCCTCGAGATCCAGATCCGCCATCCGGAGCGACCGATCGGCGCCTTCCACGAGGACCTGCTCGCGCGCTGATGGCCGGAACAGGAAGCCCTGCCTCGGGCGGGGACCGCGGCCCAAAAAAAACCCGCCTTTCGGCGGGTTTTCGATATCTGGTGCCCAGGAGAGGACTCGAACCTCCACGGTTTTACCCGCTAGTACCTGAAACTAGTGCGTCTACCAATTCCGCCACCTGGGCAGGTGCCTCGCAACGCGCAAGGCGCTGGAAGGCCGCGAAGATTACGGGCCGCGCGCCGGACTGTCAACGCCCGGCCGTCGTCGCGCGGTATGCTGCGGCCCATGACCAATTCGAAAGGCAGCCGGGGCAAAGGCCCCGGCAAGGGTCCGGGCAGCGCGCCCGGCGGCAGTGGCAAAGGCAAGCCGCCGGCAAAGGCGCCCTGGATGCCCGAAGTGACGCGCGGCAGCGGCCGTGCCGGCCCCCGTCCGCGCAGCTATGACCCCTACGGCGTCGATGCCCCCGCCAGCGCGCCCTCGGCCGCCCGAGGCAGCTCGGATCCCCATGCGGGCCGCGAGGCGCAGCGCTACGACAACCCGATCACCAGCCGCGAGGCCATCCTCGCGCATCTCGTCGCCGCGCCCGGCCCGGTGACCGCCGACGAACTGGCCAAGGCCTTCGCCCTCGAGGCACCCGACCGTTTCGAAGCGCTGTCGAAGCGGCTCGCCGCGATGGTGCGCGACGGCCAGCTGCTGCTGAACCGCCGCGGCGGTTTCGCGCCGGCCGAGCGACTCGACCTGATCCCGGGCCGCGTCATCGCCAACCCGGACGGCTTCGGCTTCCTGAAGCCCGAGGACGGCAGCGACGACCTATTCCTGCCGCCGAACGAGATGCGCAAGGTGATGCACGGCGATCGCGTGCTCGGCTGCGTCACCGGCGTCGACCGCCGCGGTCGCCGTGAAGGCGCGGTCGTCGAAGTGCTCGAACGCCGCCTCACCCGCGTGATGGGCCGCTTCGAGGAGCGTGCCGGCATCGGCTACGTCGTGCCCGACGATCGCCGCATCCTCGCCGAGGTGCTGATCCCGCCGCTGGCCCGCAATGCCGCGAAGGAAGGCCAGCGCGTGGTCGCTGAGATCACCGCGCCGCCCGAGTCGGGCCGCCCGCCCTTCGGCCGGATCCTGGTCGTGCTGGGTGATCGGCTCACCGCCTCGCGCGTGGTCGAAGCCGCCATCCACACCCACAACCTGCCGCACGATTTCCCGCAGGAGACGCTGCACGAGGCCGAAGCGGTGCCGCTCGAGGTGCCGGCCGACGTCGCGGCGAAGCGTGTTGACCTGCGCAGCGTGCCGCTCGTCACCATCGACGGCGAGGACGCGAAGGACTTCGACGACGCCGTGTGGTGCGAGGCGGACGGCAAGGGCTTCCGCCTGATCGTCGCCATCGCCGACGTCTCGGCCTACGTGCGGCCCGGCACGGCGCTCGACGCCGAAGCGGTGCAGCGCGGTACGTCGGTGTACTTCCCCGGCTTCGTCGTGCCGATGCTGCCGGAGACGCTGAGCAACGGCATCTGCTCGCTGAACCCGAAGGTCGACCGCCTGTGCTTCGTCTGCGACATGCGCGTCGACTTCGACGGCAACGTCAGCCGCTCGAAGTTCTACGAGGCGGTGATGCGTTCACACGCCCGCCTGACCTACACGACGGTCGGCAAGGCGATCGACGGTGATGAGGAAGCTTTGGTCCAGTTGGGCTCGCTGCGGCCACAGATCGAGGCCCTGCACCAGCTCTTCCGCGTGCTGTCGAAGGCGCGCAGCGAGCGCGGCGCGATCGAGTTCGAATCGGGCGAAGTGCGCTTCGTGCTCGACGCCAAGGGCGAGGTGATCCAGGCCGGCATGCTGGAGCGCAACGACGCCCACAAGCTGATCGAGGAATGCATGATCGCGGCGAACGT
>JAIXTZ010000305.1 GCA_027483745.1 Lysobacteraceae bacterium | reverse complement strand
TCGACCTTGCCCACCAGGTCGGCGCCGACGTCGGCGCCCTTGGTGAAGATGCCGCCGCCGAGGCGCGCGAAGATCGAGATCAGCGAGCTGCCGAAGGCGAGGCCGATCATCGGCTGCAGCGCCGCCTTGATCGCCGATTCGTCATTGACCGCGCCGCCGACGAACCAGAAGTAGCCGGCCACGCCGAGCAGGCCGAGGCCCACGACCAGCAGGCCGGTCACCGCGCCGCCTTTGAAGCTGACGTTGAGCGCTTCGTTGAGGCCCTTCGTCGCCGCCTGCGTCGTGCGCACGTTGGCGCGCACCGAGACGAACATGCCGATGAAGCCGGCGAGGCCGGAGAGCACGGCGCCGAGGGCGAAGCCGATGGCCGTCGACCAGCCCAGCGCCGGCACGAAGCCGATCGCCAGGAAGAGCACGACGCCGACCACGGCGATGGTGGTGTATTGCCGCCGCAGGTAGGCGCCGGCGCCTTCCTGGATCGCCGCGGCGATCTGCTGCATTCGTTCATTGCCCGCCGGCTGCGCGAGGATCCAGCGCGCCGACACGATTCCATAAAGGATGGCGACCACGGCACACGACAGTGCGATGGCGATTCCGTACTGCTCCAACATCCTGACCTCCCCAGACTTCGGACTTGAACCCAGACACGAGAAGGCGGCCGGACGGCCGCCTGGGTCGAGTATTGCCGAAGGGGGGGCGGGGCGCTATGCCGCCGGAGCCCGCCCTCGTGGCGCGGTGCCGCACGAATTCCGCGAGGTCATGCTGCGTTGCCGCATCACCAGCGAAGCCACCGCAGGGCGGTGGCTTGGGTGAGCGCGACGGTGGCGACCACCGCGAGTCCGTACCAGACCAGCACGTACCCCGGCTGGTCGGCCTGGCAATGGAAGGCGTAGGCGAAGGCGCCGATCGCGCCGGCCGTCCAGCCCACGGCGCGGGCCGCGCGGGCCGGTTCGGTCGGTGCGGCCCGACGCAGGGCCCACACCATCGTGGCGGCCGGCAGAACGGAAAGCAGCGGCACCATCGTCAGGCAGACGACGATGGTCGGCGAATGGAACAGCGCCAGGCGCTCCCCGACGGGCGCCGAGACGACGGTCACCATGGTCGCGACCGCCAGCCACGCCGGTGCGGCCCAGCGCAGGCGCTCGGCGGATCGCAGCGAACGTCCCGGCAGCCCCGAGCGGTGCGCAGTGGCGCCGGCCAGCGCCACCAGCAGGGCGAGTGCTCCGGCCTTCTGCCAGAACAGCGGCGCGACGGCGGCCTGGGCGAGGTCCGGCCGAGGCCCGAGCACGAGCACCATCATCGCGAAGGCCGCGACGAGCCCGGCGAGCACCGCCAGCGCCGTGTCGCGGGCCGGATGGGCTCTCGGCAGGGCGTCCGGCTGACGGGCCAGCAGGGTGATCAGGTCATCGGTTTTCATGCGGTGTCGCCTTCGGCGGCGAGGCGCTTGGCCAGCGCCTTCAGGCCGCGATGGATGCCGACTTTCACGGCGGAGATGGACAGGCCGGTGCTGGCGGCGGCTTCCGCGACGGAGCGGCCCTCGAGCTTCACCAGCTCGATCGGGCGGCGCTGCTTGTCGGGCAGCTGCGCCAGCAGCACGGCGAGGTCGGCGCCGGCCTGCGGTTCGGTCGATTCGCTGGCCTCGGCGAACTCGTGCATCTCGGCCAGCAGGTCGAGGCTCAGTTCGCGGCCGGGCTGCCGACGGCGCAGCAGGTCGATCAGCTTGTAGCGCGCCACCGCGTACAGCCACGGCTCGAAGGGCTGGGCAGGGTCGTAGGTGTGCGACTTCAGGTGCAGGGCGAGCAGGCATTCCTGCACCACGTCCTCGGTGTCGCCCACCATCGACGGCGCCATCCGCTGCAGCTTGGCCGCCACGAAGCGGCGCAGCAGCGCGGCGCACTCGCGCAGGGCCTGCGCGTAACGCCCCTCGTCGCCTTCACGGCCCGCGCAGAACAGCATGCCGAGGGCGGTGGCGGTCGGTGGCGGAGGCGTCATCGCGAAAGGCAGGGCCAGGGCGGTCACGGGGTCGACGGAGGGCAGGGCACGCTCCCTTGTACGACTCGGAGCGGCACGCGGTTACACCAGGGTGCGTCGGCGGAGGAAGGACTCGGCGAAGCGCGTCGCATCCGCCGGGCGGCCCAGGTGGTAGCCCTGCAGCAGCGCGCAATCGCGCTGGATCAGGTACTGCGCCTGCGACTCCGTTTCCACGCCTTCGGCCACCACCGTCAGGCCGAAGTGGCGGCCCATGGCGAGGATCGCATCGACGATGGCGGCGTCGTTGGCGTCGGTGCCGAGGTCGCGCACGAAGCCCTTGTCGATCTTCAGTCCGTCGGCCGGCAGGCGCTTCAGGTAGGCCATCGACGAATAGCCGGTGCCGAAGTCGTCGATGTAGAAGCGGATGCCGCGCGCGCGCAGGGTGTTCATGCGCTGGATGGCGCTGTCGATGTCGCCGAGCACCACGCCCTCGGTGATCTCGAGCACCAGCATCGAGGGCGGCACTTCGAACTCGTGCAGCGCGGCGAGCAGGCGGTC
>JAIXTZ010000079.1 GCA_027483745.1 Lysobacteraceae bacterium | reverse complement strand
CTCGGCGGCCGCGGCCGGCAGCGCGACGAGGGCCGCGGCAAGGGCAAACGCGAGGGGATGGCGACGGAGCACGGGCATGGCGGAGCCTCTCAAGGGGAAACGGAAGACGGGACGGCGCGACGACGCAGGCGCAGCGCGAGGCCCAGGCCGGCGAGCACGAGACCCAGCGTGAGCACGGCGACCTGCAGCGCGTCGCGGCGCGCGGGCGAACCGAGCAGGCCGGCCAGCGGCTGCCACTTGTGGACGATGGAGAACACCCAGGCCTCGGCGACCGCCGTCGCGCTCATCACGTCGAGGCGCTGCGCGGTGTCCGGATCGAGGGCGATGCGGCGGCCGTCCGCCGTGGTGGCGATCCACGCCGGCAGCCGGCGGTTGCGGAAGTCGTAGTCGGGGCCGAAGCGCGTGACCCGGCGCAGCGTGTCGCCCGCATTGCTCGCCGCGCCATGGCGAGCCGCAGCCGCCCGTGCCAATTCGCGCTCACCGTCCGCCACGGCGGTGGCGCTGGCCAGATCAACGAAGCGCGCCTCCGGCACCGGCACGCCCCAGCCGCGCGCCAGCGGCTCGCGCAGCACGAGGACGGCGCGGCCATCCGGCAGCGTGACGACGCTGGCTTGCGACCAGGCGCGGCCGCCTTCCGAAAGCACCAAGGCTTGCGTGAGACGCGTCGCGTCGAAGCCGATCGGCGGCAGGACCAGCCCCGCGGGAAGCGACAGGCCGCGATCGGGCGCATCACCCGCTTTCCAAAGGGTGTGGATCAAGCCGCTCGAAGCCATCCCGAGCATGGGAATACCTGCCCAGAGTGCGAGCCGGCGGTGCCAACGACGGGCCGGCGGCGCCTTTGACGACGCGGGACGTCGCCACCACAGCACGAGGCCCGCGAGGCCCAGCACCAGCAGCACGGTCATCGCGGACGCCACTACGGTGCGACGCAGCGGATCGAACGCCCCGAGGAAAGCCAGCGTGTGCACCTGCCGGAAGCCGGCCTGCATCCATCGCCTCCGCGTGTCCGAGAGCGAGGCCAGCACGCCGGTCTCGGTGTGGACGTAGGCGACCAGCCCCTCGTCGCCTTCGAAGCGCACGGCCCAGACCGGCAGCAGGCGGTTCACCCACGGGTAGTCGTCGCTGAAGCGGTCGACGCGTTCGATCGACCGGATCGCGCGTTCTTCGCCGAGATAGGTGCCGGCCAACCAGCGCGCGTAGTCGCGGTCGCTGCCAGGCCAGGGGCTGCCGTCCATGCGCAGGTAGCGGCGCTCACCGTCCGCCCCGGTTCGTTGCCAGAGCGGGCCGCCCGGCCCGGGCACGGTACGCACCACGGCTGCGCCGTCGCTGTGGCGAAGCACCGCGGGCAGTCCGGCCACCAGTGCGTCGGGAGCGAGTGCCGCGGTCGGCAGCGATCGCTGCACGGGCATCGGGGCCAGCAGACCCATCAACGGATGCAGGAAGCCCGATAGCGTCCAGACCACGAGAACGACAAGCGCCACCCAAGCCAAGGCACGATGGAGTCGGGAGGCGAACGGCAGGGCGGCGAAGCGGACGGGCACGGCGGACGAGAGCAGCACGGGACGGCCGCGCAGTCTCCGGGCGCATGCCGATTCCGGGAATGCGACAGAAGGTCGCACCCCAGCTGCGTGCCGCGCCGGGACGCGCCGGGCTACCCTTCCCGTCATGTCCGCGGATGCCCGCCACGAAAGCCTCGACGCCACGCTCTATGCCCTGCGCTGGTGCGCCGTGCTGGGCCAATTCATCGCCTTCGCCGTCGCGCAGGAGGCCCTGCGCCTCGAGCTGCCGTGGGCGCCCCTGCTGCTCGGTGCCTGCGCGCTGGGAACCGCGAACGCGCTGATCGGCCTGTGGCGGCAGCGCCACCCGTTCAGCGAAACGCGACTGATGGTGGGCCTGGCCATCGACCTGGCGGCGCTCACGTGGGCGCTGTTCTTCTCCGGCGGGGTGATGAACCCCTTCATCCAGCTCTATCTCGTGCCCGTGGCGCTGACGGCGACGGCGCTGGCGCCCTCGCGGGTGCTTGCCGTCGCCGCCGCGGCGGCGCTGGGTTACGCCTTGCTGGCCGGTTTCGCGCCACCGCTGGCGCACCAGCACGGCGCCGTGCTGTTCGACCTGCACCTCACCGGCATGGCCGCGAATTTCGTCCTCGGCCTGCTGCTGTTCTGCGTGTTCGGCCTCGCGCTCGGCCGCCGGCTGAAGGCGCGCGACGAAGCCCTGCGCGATGCGCGCGAACGCCGCTTGCGCGACGAAGGCCTGCACGCCCTCGCGCTGCAGTCGGCCTCCGCCGCGCACGACATCAACACGCCGCTGAACACCGCCGCCCTGCTGGTCGACGAGTGGCGAGCCGATCCTCAGCACGGGCCGACGCCCGAGGACCTCGCCCTGATGGCCCAGCAGCTCGCCTTCGCCCGCGACGCCGTCCGCCGGCTCGCGGCGACAACGCGGGAGATCCCGCCGCCGCAGTCCCTCGCGGCCATGCTCGACACCCTGCGCGACCGATTGCTGCTGCTTCGCCCCCAGGCCACCCTCGCGGTGGACGTCGACCCCGCCGTCGCCGGGCGCACCGTGCAACCCTCGCTGGCCCTGTGGGGCAGCCTCGGCCACCTGTTGGAGAACGCCGCCGATGCCGGCATCGCCGCCGGGGACGCGCAGCTCGCGCTCCGCGCCGAGTCGGGGCCGGGCGGCGGACTGCGGATCGTCGTCCACGATCGCGGCGCAGGCTTCGACAGCCGCGCCGCCCGCCCGGCGGTCGAGCCGTCTTCCGGGGGCTTGGGCATCGGTCTCGCCATCGCGAACGCGACCATCGAGCACCTCGGCGGCGCCCTGCACGTGCATCCGGCGGAAGGCGGCGGCAGCCTGAGCCGGCTCGACCTCCCGTGGCGCGCGCTCGATCCCGCGGAGGGCGCCCGCCGATGACGCCCCTCCCCGTCCTGCTGATCGATGACGACTCTGCCTTCGCCGGCGTGCTCGCGCGCGCCCTCGAGCGTCGTGGGCAGCCGTGCGGCCACGCCGCCGATGCCGCCACCGCCCTCCGGCTGGCCCGTGAGCCGCTCTCCGGCATCGTGATCGACCTGAAGCTGGGCGCTGACAACGGGCTCGCGCTGATCGAACCCCTGCGCGTGCTGCAGCCCGAGGCCCCCATCCTCCTGCTCACCGGCTACGCCTCGATCGCCACGGCCGTGGAGGCGATCAAGCGCGGCGCGACCGACTACCGACCGAAGCCGGTGGGCGCCGACGACGTGCTGCGCGCGCTGTTCGGCAGCGATGACGGCGACGATGCCGACGACGAGCTGCCTGGCCCAGCCGACGGCCCCCTGCATCCCAAACGCTTGGAATGGGAACACCTGCAGCGCGTGCTGGCCGAGCACGACGGCAACGTCTCGTCGGCCGCGCGCGCCCTCGGCCTGCATCGCCGCAGCCTGCAGCGGAAGCTGGCCAAGAAGCCGCTGGCGGAGCGTCCGAGCGGCGCGGATTGATCCCGCCGGGCCCGGCCCGCCCCCGCTCACGCGGAGGCGGGCGGAACGCGCTCAGCGCGAAGGCGCGGGCGTGGTCGCCGGCGGCAGCAGTCGGCCGAACAGGCGGGCGTACATGAAGCGGTAGACGTCCGTGTTGTCGAAGCCCGTGCTGAACGCCTGAAGGTCGACGCCAGCCCCGGCGCGCGTGCCAATGCCGGGCGTGGTCGCCGCCCGGGCAACGATCCCGTCGGCGAAGTCGGGGCCACCGCCCCACGCGAGGCCGAAGTGCATGACGCGACCAAAGCGATCGAGCTCGGCGGCGAACGACGGCGAGTTGCGACCGTACAGGCCATCCAGCGGGTTGTTCACCGCGGCCAAGCCACTCGCGGCATTGGTCCCGACGCTGCCAATGGTCGCCGTCGCGGCCGGCAATGCCGCCAGCTGCATCGCACTGGCGTTGCTGTCCGCGGCCACGAGCACGGTGGTCGGGAACCGGGTACCGAACGGAGCCTGCAGCCGGCTGCGCTGGGCCTCCTGCACCACGCCGATCATGTCGTCCGCGATCCGCATCGCCGTCAGCGAGCCGATGCCGTTGTTGCTGTTGCCGAAGTTGTCGGTGCTTTCGGGCTCGGCCACCAGCAGGTAAGGCCGGTCGACGCGGTTGGCGTGGCGGGCGAGGACGATCAGGGCCATCCGCGTCATCTCGTCGGCGCGCGGCGGATTGAATCCCGGATCCGTCGACGACGGATTGCCGAAGAGCACGAGGTTGGAGCGCTTGTCGTTGGCCGGGATCGAGGCGTCGCGGAAGCCCGCGGCGATCAGGCCCTCCTCGCTGGTGTCATTGAACGTGTGATGCGCGGCGAACAGCCCAAGCACGCGCGGGGTCCACTCGCGATCGGCCTGAAGGCGCGCCATCACCGCGTCGAACTCCGTGCGCGTCCGGATCACGACATATCCGGCCGCGGAGGCCTCGGCGACAAGGTTGCGCGCGTCGGTGCGATCAGGCGCCGCCATGCGATTGGCCTTGCTCCAGTCCAGCGTGTGCACCATGCAGTCCAGCGGAAACGTCGCCACGCCCTGCTGGGTCGCGGCGCGGGCCGAGCCGGCGGCACAGCTCGGCGTGCCCTGCGGCAGGAAGTTGCGCTCGCCGCCGCCGAGGATCACCACCGGCGCGCGCTCGGCCGAGGCGCTGGCCGGCTGCGTACCGGCGCGGCCCGCGATGATCTGCAGCGCGATGGCGTTCCAGTTGTTGCGATTGCCCACCTCGGCCGCGAAGGCCCCGGTGCCGGGCTCGCCGATGTTGCCGTCGTTCACGAGGCCGGTCGGGTGGCCGCGGTGGACGGCCTCCCGGAGGATGCTGCCCGGAAAGCCCGACAGCGCGTTGATGGCACGGTCCGTCGGCGGCGTGAGGTTGCCATCGCCGTCCTTGCCGAACGAGCCGAGGCCCTCGACCTTGTAGCCGAAGGCGTGCGTCGTCGCGCCGCCGTTCGACGTGCCGGTCAGCAACTCACGCATGTGCCCGCGGTACACCGCCATCTGCGGCAGGCGATCCCAGTTCAGATCGGCGTCGGGGCCTTTCCAGTAGGCCCGCGCCGTCGACCAGTGACTGGCACTGGCGCCGTCGGGATGGAGGAAGACGACGTTGCCAGACGGGCCACGCGGTTCGCCCCGCGCGTGCGCGATGGGGGAAAGCATCAGGCTGGACGCGGCCAGCGCGACGGAGAGCAGTCTCATGGACATCGGGAGGAACTCCGGGAGGGGGGATGGGAGAGGCCACACACCGCCAGCGCGGCGTGCGGCGAGACCCTAGGCACGGTGCTTTGCGGGCACGTGACCTCCAGACGTCAATTCCACGGCGACTTCACATCCGGGCCTCAGGCCGCCGCCCCGGAGGCAACAGTTAGAATCGGCACCCCGCTCCACCGGATTCCCGCGTCCCGATGACCGATCCCGCCCGCCCCGCCTTCCACGGTTTCGAACAGATCCCGCTGCACGAGTACGCCGAGCGCGCCTACCTCGACTATTCGATGTACGTGGTGCTCGACCGCGCCCTGCCCTTCCTCGGCGACGGGCTGAAGCCGGTGCAGCGCCGGATCATCTACGCCATGAGCGAG
>JAIXTZ010000266.1 GCA_027483745.1 Lysobacteraceae bacterium | reverse complement strand
TCACCGGCGAGATCCACCCGCGCACGGCCGAGCTGATGGCCGCCGTGGCCGCGAAGATCGAGCAGGGTGGGGTGGACGCGTGGTTCGCGCTCGACGCCGCTGAGCTGCTTGGCTCGGAAGCCGCGGACTACGAGAAGGTCACCGACATCCTCGACGTCTGGTTCGATTCCGGCGTCACCCACGAGGCCGTGCTCGCCGCGCGCGCCGACGAGGGCCTGGGCAAGCCGGCCGATCTCTACCTCGAAGGCTCCGACCAGCACCGCGGCTGGTTCCAGAGCTCGCTGCTCACCGGCGTGGCGATGGACGGCGTGGCGCCGTACCGCCAGGTGCTGACACACGGCTTCACGGTCGATGCGCAGGGCCGGAAGATGTCGAAGTCGATCGGCAACGTGGTCGAACCGCAGAAGGTCATCGACCAGATGGGCGCCGACGTGTTGCGCCTGTGGGTGGCCAGCACCGACTACCGCAACGAGATGTCCGTTTCCGACGACATCCTGAAGCGCACCGCCGACGCCTACCGCCGCATCCGCAACACCGCGCGCTTCCTGCTCGGCAACCTCGCCGGCTTCGATCCGGCCACGCACCTGCTGCCGAACGGCGAGCTGCTGTGGCTCGACGCGCAGGCCGTGGCCCGCGCCGGCGAGGTGCAGGCCGAGATCACGGCGGCCTACGCCCGCTACGACTTCGCCGCCGTGGTCGCCGCGCTGCAGAACTACTGCACCAACGACCTAGGCGCGCTGTACCTCGATGTCACCAAGGACCGCCTGTACACCATGCCGGTGGACAGCCGCGGCCGCCGTTCGGCGCAGTCGGCGATGTTCCGCATCGCCCACGCGCTCACGCGCTGGATCGCGCCGATCCTGAGCTTCACCGCCGACGAGCTCTGGCAGCACCTGCCGGGTTCGCGCGAGGCGCACGTGCTGTTCACCACGTGGAGCGTCGACCTCGATCCGCTGCCCGCGGGCGGTGCGCTGTCGAAGGAGGCCTTCGCCACGCTGCTGGCGCTGCGCGAGGCCGTGGCCAAGGTGCTGGAGCCGATGCGCGCCGGCGGGGCGATCGGCGCCTCGCTCGAGGCCGAGGTCGACCTGTACGTCGACGACGCCACGCTCGCGACGCTGGCCCCGGTCGCCGACGAACTCCGCTTCCTGTTCATCACCAGCGAGCTGCGCCTGCACCCGGTCGCGGCCAAACCCGCCGAGGCGGTCGCGGCCGACGGCGTGGCCGGGGCGTTCATCCGGGCGGTGGCGAGCTCGGCCGCGAAATGCGTGCGCTGCTGGCACTACCGCCACGACGTCGGTACGCATGCCGACCATCCCGAGCTCTGCGGCCGCTGCGTCGACAACGTCGATGGTTCGGGCGAAGACCGCCGCTACTTCTGATTCCCTCCCGTGACCGATCCGACGTCCCACGCCCCGACCACCGCGCTCGCCGGCCCCAATGCGCTGGCATGGCTGTGGCTGTCCGCCCTCGTTATCGTTATCGACCAGGCCAGTAAGCTCTACTTCCTGTCGATCCTCGAATACGGCGGCCCCACGATCCCCGTCATCGACGGCTTCTGGGAATGGCAGCTCGCCAAGAACCACGGTGCGGCCTTCAGCTTCCTTGCCGGGGCCTCGGGCTGGCAGCGCTGGTTCTTCAGCGCGCTGGCCATCGGCATCAGCGGTCTGCTGGTGCATTGGCTGCGCAAGCTGCCGCGCGGCCATTGGCCCGAGGCCCTGCCGTTCGCGCTGATCATCGGCGGCGCCCTCGGCAACCTGATCGATCGCCTGCGTTTCGGCTATGTCGTGGACTTCATCCACTGGTACTGGCGCGACTACAGCTGGCCCGTCTTCAACGTGGCCGACTCGGCGATCGTTGCCGGCGCTGTGCTGCTCGTGATCGCCAGTTTCTTCGGCGGGGAGCGGAAATGAGCTTCGACGTCCTGCTTGCCAACCCGCGCGGCTTCTGCGCCGGCGTCGACCGAGCGATCGAGATCGTGGACCGGGCGCTCCAGCAGCTCGGTGCGCCGATCTACGTCCGTCACGAAGTGGTGCACAACAAATTCGTGGTCGAGGACCTGCGGGCCAAAGGCGCGGTGTTCATCGAGGACCTCGCCGACGTGCCGCCGGGCGCCACGCTGATCTTCAGTGCCCACGGCGTCTCCCAAGCGGTGCGCAACGAGGCCGCCGAGCGCGGCTTCAAGGTCTTCGACGCAACCTGTCCGCTGGTCACCAAGGTGCACATCGAGGTCACCCGCCACTGCCGGGCCGGCCGCGATGTCGTGCTGATCGGCCACGCGGGCCACGTCGAGGTCGAAGGCACGATGGGGCAGTGGCGCAGGGAGGCGGGTACGGGCTCGATCTACCTGGTCGAGGACGTCGAGCAGGCCGAGCAGATCACCATTGCCCAGCCCGACAACGTGGCGTTCACCACGCAGACGACGCTGTCGGTCGACGACACCAAGGACATCATCGCCACGCTGCAGCGGCGCTTCCCGGCCATGCAGGGCCCGCGCCACGACGACATCTGCTACGCCACGCAGAATCGGCAGGACGCCGTGCGCGATTTGGCCGCGCGCTGCGACCTGATCCTCGTGGTCGGCAGCCCGAGCAGCTCGAATTCCAACCGCCTGCGCGAGCTCGCCGAGAAGAACGGCGTCGAGGCCTACCTCATCGATGGGGCGGAGCATGTCGAACCGCGCTGGGTCGACGGTAAGCGCTGCGTGGGCGTCACGGCCGGTGCATCGGCGCCGGAACTGCTCGTGCAGGGCGTGATCGCGCGGCTGGCCGAACTGGGCGGCGGGGCGGCGACGGAGCTGTCCGGCAAGCCGGAGGACGTGGTGTTCGCCCTGCCGAAAGAGCTCCGCATCAGCCTGGTCGATTGACCGCGGGCCGAGGCCCCACTAAAATCCCGCTTCTGATGCCGGTGTAGCTCAGTTGGTAGAGCGGCGCATTCGTAATGCGTAGGTCGGGGGTTCGAGTCCCTTCTCCGGCACCATCAGGCCCCTTGAGGGCGTCCCGCGGATCCCGATGCGCCCCCTGCGTCGCGCCGAGTTTGCGCTCCCCATGCTTGTCCTGCTCGCCGTACTTCTGGCGGGCTGTCGCGCACCCCACGGTCCGCCGCCCACGTCGGGGCGCATTCCCTTTGCCGTTCTCGGGGATTCGGACTCCCACGCCTACCAGGACCGCATCACGTTTCCAGAAGGCGGCCGTGAACGCGGTGGGACACGCCGTGCCACGACCCTGCAGTGGACCGAAGTGCTCGCCCGGCTGCGTGCGGACCAGCTCGATCCGGGCGTCTGGGGCGAGTGGGGCACCGGCGGCCGATGGGCGACGGTGCTGGGATGGTGGGGTATTGATCGCCGGTCTCCCCGCAAGCAGGACTACGAGTTCAATTACGCCTGGTCGGGGGCCCGCTGCAGCGACCTCGTCGAAGGTTCGGGGCGGCAAGCGCCGCGGTTCGCTGCCCGCATGGCCGTGCAGCCCGATGCATGGCGCGGTGGCATCGTGGTTATCCGAATCGGCATCAACGATCTGGGCACGCATGAAGCTTTGGACGCGTTTGCCCGTGATGGCGACAGCGAGGCGAACCGTCGTCGCGTCGATGACTGCCTCGCGTCCGTCGACGTCGCGCTGCGCCAGCTGTCGGATGTGCAGCCGCAGCTTCACATCCTGCTCGTTGGCGTCCTCGACAACGTCGACTGGCCACAGGGGAGTGCGGCCTACGTGGATCCCGTCGAACGTCAACGCATCGCCGTGATGCTCGACCGATTCGATGATGGATTGCGCGTCTTGGCTGACCGGGCGCCGAACGTGGCCTTCTTCGATGACCGCGCGTTCTACCGTGGTTTGGTGGGCACTCGCGCGATCGATGGCGGCCCGGCCTATCGCGGGGTTCCCGTGCGCGACGCGAGCGGGGCCGTCGCCTGGTCCGCGGCTTTCGCTGAGGGCGATGGCCTCGACCGCCTTTATCTCTCCGATGGCCACGCAGGCACCGTGCTGAATGCGCACTGGGCGCAGGCGTACGCGGCGGCGATCCGCGATGAATTCGGCCTTGCCCTCAAGCCGATCGCCGACGCCGAGCGAGACGCGTTCCTCATTGCGCTTTCGGGCGCCCGTCCCTAGGTTTCATCCATCGTCTCGTGCCCTGCGACCCGCGCATGGCACGCTCGCGTTCTGATCCAAGGAGCATCGGCGTGGCGGTCACCGGCAGCAAGTCCAAGGCGAAGACGGCCTACGTCTGCACCGATTGCGGTGCGAGTTACTCGAAGTGGCAGGGTCAGTGCGAAGCCTGTGGCGCGTGGAACACGCTCTCGGAGATCGTCCTCGAGCCGGCATCGGCGAAATCGAATCCCCGCCACGGGAACTGGGCTGGCGCGCCGGAACAGGCCCGCATCACGCCGCTGTCCGCAGTGAAGCACGAGGCCGAATCGCGCGTGTCCACCGGCATCGGCGAGCTGGATCGCGTGTTGGGCGGCGGGCTCGTCGAAGGCTCGGTGGTGCTTGTGGGCGGCGACCCGGGCATCGGCAAATCCACGCTGCTGCTGCAGGCCATTTCGGCCATGGCCGCGCGGGTGCCGGGCCTCTACGTCACCGGTGAAGAGAGCCTCTCGCAGGTCGCGGGGCGCGCGCAGCGCCTCGGCCTCGGCATCGACGGCGTACAGGCCCTGGCCGAGACCTGCGTCGAGCGCATCCTTTCGCAGGCGGCGCAGGCCAAGCCGCGACTCATGATCGCCGATTCGATCCAGACGCTCTGGTCGGAACTGCTCACCGCGGCGCCCGGCTCGGTGAGCCAGGTGCGCGAAAGCGCGGCCAAGCTCGTCCGCTTCGCCAAGGAGACCGGCACGGCGGTGTTCCTCGTCGGCCACGTCACCAAGGAGGGCGGCATCGCCGGCCCCCGCGTGCTCGAGCATATGGTCGACGCGGTGCTCTATTTCGAAGGCGAGGCCGGCAGCCGCTTCCGCGTGCTGCGCGCCTTCAAGAACCGCTTCGGCGCGGTCAACGAGCTCGGCGTCTTCGCGATGGGCGACAAAGGCCTGCGTGAGGTGTCGAACCCCTCGGCGATCTTCCTCTCCGGCGCGCGCTTGCCGCAGCCGGGCAGCGCAGTGATGGTGACGCGCGAAGGCACGCGTCCGCTGCTGGTCGAGGTGCAGGCTCTCGTCGACCAGTCGCCGCTGGCGAATCCGCGCCGCGTGGCCCTTGGCCTCGAGCAGAACCGCCTGGCGATGCTGCTGGCCGTGCTGCATCGCCATGGTGGCGTCGGCGTGTTCGACCAAGATGTGTTCGTCAACGTCGTTGGCGGCATTCGTGTGCAGGAAACCGCGGCCGATCTTCCCGTCCTGCTCGCCGTGCTCAGCTCCTTGCGCGACCGTCCGCTGCCCGAGAAGACCATCGCGTTCGGCGAGGTTGGCCTCTCCGGCGAGCTTCGCCCGGTGCCCAATGGCGAGGAGCGCCTGAAAGAGGCCTCGACCCATGGCTTCAAGCGCGCCGTGGTGCCGAAGGCCAATGCGCCGAAATCCGGCCGCGTCGGCGAGATGGAGGTGGTCGGCGTCGAGCGGCTTTCGGAAGCGCTGGAACAGGCGGTGGATTGAATGGGCGCGATCGGCCACCGTGAACCCGTCGTCGTCCGGTTCAACGGCGGCCGTGTCAGGCCGTGGGTGCCGGCTGACGCGGACGCCATGGTGCGGCATGCCGACAACCCGCGGGTCGCGCGTTTCCTCTCGATGCGTTTTCCGAACCCGTACACCCGGGAAGATGCCGCGCACTGGCTCGCTTTCCTGCAGGCGCAGGACGATCCGGAGGCCTGGGCTGTTGAGATCGATGGCGAGGCGGCAGGCGGTGTCGGATTCCGTCGCGGCGAGGGCGAGTTCGCGCACAGTGCCGAGCTCGGCTACTGGCTGGGCGAGTCTCACTGGGGTCGCGGCATCATGACGCAAGTCGTGCGTGCCGTACTGCCGGTGGCCGTTCATCGCTGGGGACTGTCTCGCGTCACCGCCTATGCCGCATCGGCCAACGTGGGCTCCATTCGCGTGCTTGAGAAAGCGGGTTTCGCCCATGAAGGCCTGACTCGTCGCCGCGCAATCCGCGACGGCGTGGTGCAGGACCACCTCGTGTTCGGCTGGGTCGATGAGTCGCTTCGGGCCGATCTCGGCACGCTGGGCCGCGGAGGCCTCGCCAAGCCTTAGCGCACCAGCAGGAACTCGTAGACGAAGCGGCTGCCGAAGAAGGCCATGGCGAGCAGAAGCATGGCGGCCAGCGTCCAGCGCGCGGCCTTGGCGCCGCGCCATCCCCAGCGCCAGTGCCCGAACAGTAGCGTGGCTAGCACGGCCCAGCTCAGCAGCGAGAGCACGGTCTTGTGCATCAGGTGCTGGGCGAAGAGGTTGTCGACGAACACGAGGCCCATCGCCAAGGCCAGCGTCAGCAGGGCGAAGGCGGCGACCAAGGTACGGAACAGCAGGCTCTCTGACTGCGTGAGGGGCGGGAGGATCCGCACGATGCCGGTGATGCGGCGCTGCCGCAGGGCGCGTTCTTGCAGCCACAGGCCAGCCGCGAACAGCGCCGCGAGCGCCAGTGCCGCATACGCCAGCAGGGCAAGCCAGGCATGCATCAGGATCGGCCACGGCAGCTCGTTGGTGCCGCTGCCGGGCTGCGCGCCCAAGGCGTAGGTCAGCACGCAGGCGGCAGCCACCGGGAACACCACGACGCCCAGGGCCTCCAGACGTTCGAGGCGGGCCGCCGCGACGGTGAGGGCCGCCATGCCGAGGCTGACGAGGGAGAGCGCCGCGAAGAAGTGCAAGTCCGGCGCGCCTCTCACGTGTCCCGCCCAGGCGTGCAAGCCGAGCTGCATCAGAACGCCGTTGCCGGCGAGCAGCAGCGGCCACAGCGCTCCCTCCGCTGATCCGCCGGCCTGAAGGCGGCGCACCAGCCCGAAGGCGGCGAGCGCATAGGCGAACGCGGCGAGGGCCGCGAGGATCAGGACCGTGGGCATGGCGGCAGTGTCGCACAGCACCCCTCGAAACGAGAATGCCTCGCATCGGCTCGAGGGCTATACTTCCAACCCCGCTTTACCGCGTCCCTGCAGCGCTTTCCGCCATGTTCGAGTCCCTGACCCAGCGCCTTTCCGGCACCCTCCAGCGCCTCCGCGGCCGCGGCCGCCTGAGCGAGGAGAACATCCGCGAGAGCCTGCGAGAGGTCCGCATCGCGCTGCTCGAGGCCGATGTCGCCTTGCCGGTGGTGCAGGCCCTGATCGAGCGGATCAAGGTGCGGGCGGTCGGGCAGGAGGTGCTTCAGTCCCTGACGCCTGGCCAGGCGTTGATCAAGGTCGTCCGCGACGAAATGACCCTGGTGATGGGCGGGCAGGGTGCCGAACTCTCGCTGGCCCAGCAGCCGCCGGCGGTGATCC
>JAIXTZ010000004.1 GCA_027483745.1 Lysobacteraceae bacterium | reverse complement strand
CTCGAGGAGCACGGCATCGGCCGTCCCTCGACCTACGCCAGCATCATCCAGACCCTGCTCAACCGCGAATACGTCTACCTCGACGCTCGGCGCTTCCGACCGACCGACGTGGGCCGCGCGGTGGCGAAGTTCCTCTCCGCGCACTTCACGCAGTACGTGGACTACGACTTCACCGCCAAGCTCGAGGACGAGCTCGACGAGGTCTCGCGCGGCGAGGCCGAGTGGGTGCCCCTGCTCGAGAAGTTCTGGAAGCCGTTCTCGAAGACGGTGGAAGAGAAGGGCGAGAGCGTCGAGCGCAGCGAGGCCTCGGGTTCGCGCGTGCTGGGCGTCGACCCGGCCAGCGGCAAGCCGGTGTCGGTGCGCCTCGGGCGCTACGGGCCGTTCGCGCAGATCGGCACCGCCGACGACGAGGACAAGCCGAAGTTCGCCTCTCTGCGCGGCGGACAGAGCATGCACACCATCACGCTCGACGAGGCGATCAAGCTCTTCGATCTGCCGCGCACGCTGGGCGTGTCGAACGGCGAGACGGTGACCGTGGCCGTGGGCCGCTTCGGGCCGTTCGCCAAGCGCGGCGCCACCTACGCCTCGCTGGGCAAAGAAGACGACCCGTACACCATCACCTTCGAGCAGGCGGTGGCGCTCATCGACGCGCGCGAGCTTGCCATCGCCAACCGCATCATCAAGAAGTGGGACGACGCCGGCATCGAGGTGCTCAACGGCCGCTACGGCCCCTACATCACCGACGGCGCGAAGAACGGCAAGATCCCGAAGGACCGCGAGCCCGCTTCGCTGACGCTCGAGGAGTGCAAGGCCATCCTCGAGGCTGCGCCCGAGGCCAAGGGCCGCTTCGCCAAGAAGGCGGCGGCGAAGAAGGCCGCGGCGAAGAAGGCACCGGCGAAGAAGGCCACGAAAGCCGCGGCGCCGGACGACCAGGCGGTGAAGGCGGCCCCGGCGGCGAAGAAAGCGCCGGCCAAGAAAGCCGCCACCAAGAAGGTCCCCGCCAAAAAGGCAGCGGCGAAGGCCGTGGCGAAGAAGGCGCCCGCCAAGAAGGCCGCGAAGAAAGCGGTCAAGAAGGCAGCGGCAACGGCCTGAACGCGCCGTGGGCCTCAGCGAGGTCCACGGCGGCTGAACGACGGGGCGCGCGAGGCGCGGGATGCGCCGCTTCGGGCGTAGCATCGGAGCTCCCTCGGCCATGGGACGGCCGGCCATCAGGAGACTTTCGATGCCGATTCGCCCCTCCGCCCTCGCGGCTGCCGTCCTCGCCAGCCTCGCTGTCTTCGCCCTTCCGGTCGCCTCGGGCCAAAGCGTCCGCGGTGAATCGCTGAAGCTTGAGAACGCGAAGCGCGATATCGCGCACGCCTTCCGGGCCTCCGCCTTGGCGCCGCAGGCGACGCTGCGCTTCCAGGCGCTGGACACCGCCCGCGTCTCGGCGATGCAGCGCCATAACGTCGCCAACGGCGCCAAGCGCCTGCAGATCGGCATCGAACGGGACGCGGCTGACGAGGCGTCCAACCTGCTGCCCGCCGGCCTGACGTGGTTGCCGGTCGAGGGTGGCCGGGTGCTGCACTTCGACGTGACGTCGCCGCAGGCGGCGGCGCTGCGCGTGGGCCTCGAACTGCGCGGCCTGCCGGACGGCGCCGAACTCCGCGTCGCGAGTCGTTCGGGCGGCCTCGTGGAGTTCGTCGATGCGGAGGCGATGATCGCCGGTGTTGATGGCAACGGGGTCTACTGGTCGCCCGTGACCGAAGGCGACACGCAACGCATCGAGCTGTACGTCCCCGCCGGAACGGCCGGATTCGCGCCGGACGTGCGCCGCGTTTCGCATCTCGTCACCTCGCCGCTTCGGCCGATCGAGATCGCGAAGGTCCTGAAGGCTTCGGGGTCCTGCAACATCGACGTCGCCTGCCGCACCGGCACGCTGGGCCAGCCTTTCGTCAACGCCAAGAACGCCGTGGCCCGAATGGTGTTCCAGGACGGCGGGACATACTTCTGCACCGGCACCCTGCTCAATGACAGCACGCCGGCCACGCAGGAGGCCTACTTCTACTCCGCGGCCCATTGCCTCAGAACGCAAGCCGTTGCGAACACGGTGTCCACGTTCTGGAATTACGAGACCCCCACCTGCGGCGTGAGCAACAGCGGCTCGAACATCCAGACGGCGGGAGGCGCCGACCTGCTGTTCCAAAGCGTGCGATCGGACGTGCTTTTCCTCCGGCTGCGCGCGACGCCGCCCAGCGGCGCCTTCTTCGCAGGCTGGAACGCGACGACCCTTTCGCCCTCGACGAGCATCATCGCCATCCACCACCCGGGTGGCGACATCAAGAAGGTCAGCCGGGGCATCCACGGCGGGATGCTCCAGAACTACGACCTCGACGGCCAGATTCTCGACAACGTGGCCAGGGCCACGTGGATCGAGGGCACCACCGAAGGAGGAAGCTCGGGTTCCGGCATGTTCACGCTCAACGGCAGTGACTACCAATTGCGAGGTGGCCTCGCAGGGGGCTACGCCTCGTGTGCGAACTCCGGACAGCCGGAAACGCCGACGGGGAACCAGGACGTCTACTCGCGTTTCGACTTGGCTTACCCCGCGCTGCAGCAGTGGCTGAGCGCCGCCAATGGCCCGACGCGGGACTACACCGGGGCCTGGTACGTCCCCGCGGAGCCGGGCTGGGGCCTGACGGTCTTCAACTACCCGGGCCAGGTATTCGCACTGTTCTTCGTTTACGACACCCAGGGGCGCCCCGCGTGGTATCGCCTGCAGAGCGCTTGGACGGGAGCCGACCAGGTGACAGCGAGGCTCGATCGACCCAACGGCCCGGCATGGTCGTCGAACTTCAACCCGAACGCGGTGGGATACACCGCCGTGGGCAACGCCACGCTGACCTTCACCTCGGCCACCTCGGCCACGATGACCTTCAACGACGGCACCGTGAATCGCACGGTGACGCTCGCGAAGCTCTAAGGGCGCGGGATGCGGCGTCGCCGACATTCCGTCGCCGCGATCCTCCTCATCGCGGCGTTCGCGGCCTTCGGGCCGCACGCCCTCGTCGTGCAGGCCTCGGACACGTCGAGCGGCGTGATCTACCGCTGCACGGCGACGGACGGCGCCGTCGCCCTGCAGGACGAGCCTTGCCCGCCGGGCCAACGGCAGGAGCGGCGCGAGATCGCCGCGTTCTCGGCCCCGCCATCCACGGCAACGCCGACGCACCCCGTCCCGAACAACACCGCCGCTGCGGAGCCCCCGCGCATCACCGCGGGGGACGACGCGCCTCCGCGCCCCATGGCCCTGCCACCGCCGCTATGGCGTTGCACCGACCTCAACGGCCGTTCGCGCCTCGCCGACGCCTACGACCCGCAGCCGCGCTGCGTGCCGCTGTCGGTGCTCGGCGTCGACCTGTCGCGGGCCCCGCCGTCGGCCGCCACGCTCTGCCGGACGGTCGAGGATGACTGCGTCGAACTCTCGGGCGACGCCGCCTGCGCGGCCTGGGAGGAGCGGCTGGAGGCCGCGGAATCGGCGCTTCGCCACGCCTTCAGCGACACGCAGGCGCAGCGCCGTCGCGAGCGGGATCGCGCCAAGGCCGTGGTCGACGGCGACTGCCGCGGGTAGTGCGCTTCAGAACCCGTAGTTCAAGAAGCCGCCATCCACCGCCAGGCACTGCGCGGTGACGTAGCTCGAGGCCGGCAGGCACAGGAAGGCGATGGCCGCGGCCACTTCCTCCGGCTCGCCGATGCGCGCCATCGGCGTGCGGTCCAGCACGTCCTCGAGGTAGTCGGCGTCGGCCAGCACCGTGGAGGTGCGCCGCGTGCGGATGTACCAGGGCAGCACCGCGTTGACGCGGACGCCCTCGGGCGCCCACTCGACGGCCAGATTGCGGGTGAGCTGGTGCATCGCCGCCTTGCTCATGCCGTAGGGCGACCCGGTGCGCACGTGCGTGGCGCCGGACACCGAGCCGACATTCACGATCGCCGAGCTCGCGTGTTCGCGCAGCAGCGGATAGGCGCTGCGGCAGAGTTCGAAGGTGGCGAACAGGTTGGTCTCGAAGATGGCGCGCCACTCGGCCTCGTCGTAGTCCATGGTCGCGCGGCGTTGGTTGGTGCCGACGTTGTTGACGAGGATCGAAAGCCCAAGACCGATGCCGTCGATCCAGTCGAACAGGCGCTCGCGGCCCGCGGCTTCGGCGACGTCGCAGGCCAGTACGTGCACCTCGCCTCCGGGGTGGTCCTCGCGCCACTCGGCGGCGGCGGCTTCGAGGGTGTCGATGTCGCGCGCGCAGGCCAACACGGTGGCGCCAAGGCCCAGCAACTCGGCGACGGTGGCGCGGCCGATGCCGGCACTCGCGCCGGTGACCAGGGCGACCTGGCCGTCGAGGCGCCATCGGGCGGCATTCGTCATCGCGGACTCCATGGAAAGGCGGGCGCCGTAGGATAGCCGCACGCCCACCGGAGTCCGGCCATGCCCGCGAATCGCTTCCCCGTCGTTCTGCTGCTCGCCACGCTCGCCCTCGTCGCCTGCAGCCCTGAGCCCACGCCCGCAGAACCCACACCGGTGCCGGAGGAGGAGCCGACGCCGCAGGTGGTGGCCGGCGACGCCACGGAACTCCGCGATGCGATCCAGGCCCCGCAGGACAAGGCGCGCGCCGTCGAAGACACGCTGATGCAGGCCGCCGAAGCGCAGCGCGAGGCCATCGACGCGGCGGAGAGCGGCGAAGCAGCACCGCCCGAGGGCGGCTGATCGTCGAGGCCATCGACGGCTCGCGACGGCGCAATGAAAAACCCCGGCCTCAGGCCGGGGTTTTTCGTACCACCCAGCCCCGTTGCCGGGGCCGCGTTGGCGTCACAGATCGCAGAAGCAGTGCGCGACGGCCCGGAAGGGCTTGTCCTGCGAATCCAGCACGAAGGCGAGATCGTCGGCCACGCGGCCGGCGTGCTCGTCGCCGAGGAAGGCCAGCGCCGGCGCGGCGCGGCCCAGCACGGCCTTGGCGTGGGCGTTGCGGTTGACGTCGGCGAGGAACTGCTCGAACGGCGTCATCGGGGCAGTGATGTAGGTATGCGGCGCATCGGCCTTGAGCTTCGCGAGCTCCGCCGCCTTCGCCAGCGCATCGCGCAGGCCGCCGAGTTCGTCGACGAGGCCGCGCTCCTTCGCCTGCGCACCGCTCCACACGCGACCGCGGGCCACCTGGTCGATGGCCGCGACGTCGACCTCGCGGGCGGTGGCCACCTTGCCGATGAACTGCTGGTAGCCGTGGTCGATGAAGGTCTGGATCAGCTCGCCCACTTCCGGCACGAGGGCGCGCGTCGGATCGAAGGCACCGGCCAGCGGCGTGGTGCCGACGCCGTCGGTGCGCACGCCGATCCTCTCCAGCGCGCGCGGGCCGTTCATGAACAGGCCGAAGATGCCGATCGAACCGGTGATGGTCGACGGGTCGGCATAGATCGTGTCGGCGTTCATCGAGATCCAGTAGCCGCCCGAGGCCGCGACATTGCCCATCGAGACGACGACCGGCTTGCCCGCAGCCTTCAGCAGCTCGACTTCGCGGCGGATCTGCTCGGACGGATACACGCCGCCGCCGGGCGAATCGACGCGCAGCACGACGGCCTTGATGGCGTCGTCCTCGCGCGCCTGCCGCAGCAGGGCCGAGGTGCTGACGCCGCCGACGGCGCCGACCGGCTGCTCGCCATCGACGATGCCGCCCTGCGCCACGACCACGCCGATGCCCGGCGCCGACTCGGTCGGCAGCGTGGGCGCGCCGAGGTGCGACAGGAAGCGGTCGAGGTCGACCTGGCGATAGCCGGTCTCTTCGTCTTCCGCGCCGCGCTCGGCCAGCAGGGTCTCGAGCTCTTCGGCGGTCTTGGTGCCGTCGATCATCTTGGTTTCGACCGCGAGCGTGGCGAAGTCACCGCCGGCGGCCTTCAGGCGCGCCGGGAACTCGGCCACCAGCGTCTCGAACGAGGCGCCTTCGAACTTGCGTGCTGCCGAGACGTCGGCGAGGTAGCGCTGCCAGAGGTCGCCCATCCAGAACAGGTCGGCTTCCTTCGCCTCCGGCGAGCTGCCGTCGAGGATGTAGGGCTCGGCCGCGCTCTTGTATTCGCCAACGCGGAACAGGTGCACGTCGACGCCCAGCTTGTCGGCCAGCAGCTCGCGGTAGTACGGGCGATAGCGTCCGAGGCCTTCGATCAGGATCAGGCCTTCGGAATCCATGTAGATCTCGTCGGCCTGCGCCGCGAGGTAGTAGCCGACCTGGTCGAAGCCGGTGCCCCAGGCGACGACCTGCTTGCCGCTGGCCTTGAAGTCGGCGATGGCGTCACCGAGCTCGCGCAGGGCGGCGAATCCGCTCGCCGAGAAGCCGTCGGTCTTCAGCACGAGGCGGTCGATCTTCGGATCGTCCTTGGCACCGTCGATGGCGCGCAGCAGGTCGCGCAGCTGGAACTCCGGGATCGCCTCGCCGCCGGTGATCTGCTCCTCGAACTTCTGGGCCGGCGAGCGCGACTCCT
>JAIXTZ010000290.1 GCA_027483745.1 Lysobacteraceae bacterium | reverse complement strand
GGTAAGCCGAGACCGGCGTTGGCGCGGCCATGGCGTGCGGCAGCCAGAAGTGGAACGGGAACTGGGCGGACTTGGTGAACGCACCCAGCAGCACACAGAGCAGCGCCGGGACGTAGAGCGGATGGGCCTGGATCTTGGCCGCCGAAGCCAGCACCACGTCGAGTTCGAAGCTGCCGACGATGCGGCCGATCATCAGAACGCCGGCCAGCAGCGCGAGGCCACCGGCGCCGGTGACGGCCAGGGCCATGCGGGCGCCACGTCGGGCGGCGCGCTCGCCGTTCCAGAAGCCGATCAGCAGGAAGGAGGCGATCGAGGTCAGCTCCCAGAACACCACCATCAGCAGCAGGTTGCCGGCGACGACGACACCCAGCATCGCGCCCATGAACAGCGCGAGGCTGGCGAAGAAGCGCTGCGGCGGGTCGTCGTCGGCGAGGTACCAGTGGGCGTACAGGACGATCAGCGCGCCGATGCCCAGCACCAGCAAGGCGAACATCCAGGCGAAGCCGTCCAATCGCAGCGAGAACGCCAGCCCGATCTCCGGCAGCCAAGGCGCGCTGAAGCGCGGCACCTCACCGCCGAACACCGTCGGAGCCAAGGCGAACAGCGCCGCGAGCCCGATGAGCGCACCGCCGCCGGCCAGCGCCGCCGACGTCGCGCGGCCGGCCCGCGGCATCAGCGCGAGCAGCAGGGCAGCGACGAAGGGCGAAGCGAGAAGGATGGGCAGGAGCACGGCGAGCCGTCCGTTCAACAAAGTGAAGAGTATGCCTTGGGCCCGTCACGGCCGGGTCGATTGCCGGTGAACCACGCTCAGCCGCGCGTGTCGACGCGCTCGTCGCTACCGATCTTCTGCGTCGTGCGGGAGACCAGCCAATCCACCACCGCACGCAGCGCGTCGTCGTGCCCTGCCCCGCCGTCGCGAGCCTGCTGGTAGGCCTGGATCTGCGCGTGCGCGCTGCTGCCGCGAGCCAGCAGGGTCGGCAGCCGACCCAGCACGCGATCCGCACCCAGCGCGGCGCGATCGGGAGCCGTCAAGGCCATCAGGTCTTCCAACCATTCGGTGAGCGGACGAACGCGCCCGTCGCGCTCGTCGATGAACTGCGCCTCCATTCCGTCGCGCTTCGCCCGCCAGCGGTTCTCGTCGATGACTCGCCGCGTGTGCGCATCGTGGGGCACGGCCAGCGACGGATCGCGAACCAGCGCGCGCACGAGGCAGCGGTAAAGCGCCGCGATGATCAGCGTGTCCTCGGCGCGCGTGCACGCATCCGCAATGCGCAGCTCGAGGGTCGGGTAGCGCAGCGCCGGGCGGATGGCCCACCACAGGAAGCTTGCATCGCGAAGCGCACCGGCCTTGACGAGGCGGGCAACGAAGGCGTCGTAGTCGGCTTGGTCGCGGAAGAATTCCGGAATGCCGGTACGCGGCCATTCGTCGTAGGCGGCTTGCCGATAGCTGAGCAGTCCGGTGACGTGCCGGTTCCAGAACGGTGACGACGTCGACAGCGCGAGGAACAGGGGAAGCCAGCGCATCACGCCGTTCATCACCCCCACGCGGTCGACGCCCGGCGGAACCGCGACGTGAACGTGCAGACCGCACAACACGTTGCGACGGCCGACGATACCGAAGTCCGCCATCAGGCGGGCATAGCGCGGTTTTTCGGTGGCTTCCAAACCCGACCAGTGCGAGCTCGGGTGCGTGCCGGCCGCGACGAGCCGGTAGTTCATCGCTTCGGCCACGTCGGCCAGCCCGGCACGGCAGGCGTCGAGCGTCCGCGCGGCCTCGTCGAAATCGGAAAGGACCTGCGTCGCCACCTCGATCTGCGACTGCAGCAGCTCCGGGGCGACGACCTCGCCAAGCCGGGTCCGGCAGGCCTTGAGGTAGGCCTTGGGCACCCGGGCCATCAGTGCGCGGGTGCGCGGGCTGACGAGGAAGAACTCCTCCTCGATACCGAACGTATAGGGGAAATCGATGCTCATGCGATCGCCGGAGACAGGGCCGCGCACCGTAGCCAATGGCGGTAGGCAGGGGGTTAACGCCATGTCCCGGTTTCGTTCACCGATCGTCGGCAAAGGGGCCAAGGCGCGCAGACGCCGTGGATCGGTCGCTTATTCCAATTCGTCACTGGACGGCATTTATATATCTCTTCATCTTGATCAAAAGATATTAAAGAGAACCTCCATGACGCTTGCCCACCTGCTTCCTCCCCAAGACCTCGTCCATGCCCCGCGCCTCGACCTCGTGCTCATCGGGGCCCGCGGGCAGGTCGGCACGGCGTTCCGACGCCGCCTCGCCGAACAGCAGGGGGCCATCGCCCGGCGCGCCGGTGTCGACCTGCGCCTGCTGGCGGCCTTCGACCGTCGCGGCTTCGCCTACGACCTCGATGGCCTCGCCCCCGATCGACTCGATACGGCCCTTCGTCCGCGTCGCGAAGACGAGGTCGAGTCGCTGTTCGCGCACCTCCAGTCGCCGCGGATCGCGCCGGCCGTCGTCGTCGACTGCACGGCCAGCGACGCCATCGCCGCGCGCTATCCCGAGTGGCTGGCGGGCGGCCTCGGCATCGCCACGGCCAACAAGCGCGCGAACGCCCGCGAGCTCACGTTCTATCGGCAGATCCAACGCGCCGCCGCGGCGAGCGGCGCACCCTACCGCTTCGAGACGACGGTGGGGGCGGCGATCCCGATTCTTGGCCCCCTGCGCGACCTCGCCCTGCGCGGCGAAGGCGTCCGCGCCATCCAGGGCGTGCTGTCGGGTTCGCTGAGCTTCCTGTTGGAGCGGCTGCACGGCGGCCAAGCGTTCTCCGTTGCACTCGCCGAAGCGCAGTCGCTCGGTTACACCGAACCGGACGCCGGCGAGGACCTGCGCGCCGAGGACCTCGTGCGCAAACTGCTGGTCCTCGCCCGCGAGGCGGGATTCGCCATCGAACCGCATGAGGTGTCGGTAACCCCGTTCGCCGACTGCGCCGCGACCCACCGCGACGATTGGGCCAACCACCTCGAGGCGGAAGATGCCCGCTGGGCCTCGCGCATCGCGAAGGCCAAGGCCGCGGAGAGACGCTGGGCCATCCTCGCCGAGGTCGACGCCCAGGGCGCGCGCATCGCGCTGCGCGAACTCGACGCCGCGTCCCCCTTCGCCACGCTGCCGGCGGGGCAAAACCTCGTGCGCATCGAAACCGACCTGCAGCACGAGCGCCCCTTGTGGCTGGGCGGCCCCGGTGCCGGGCCGGACATCACCGCGGCCGGCGTCCTCAGCGACGTCATCGCCGCCGCGCAGACGCTCGTGCGCAGCGCTCAGGCCGACAGCAGGCGGCGCAGCGTCGCCGCGTAACCGGCCGCTGCAGACTCGCGTTGCGCATGGCGACCGCCCTCCACCACGCGGCGCCCCCCCACGAACACGTCGCGCACCAGCGGGCGATTGCCGCAGAACACCCAGCGATCCAGCACGTCGTCGCGCGTCGCACCCGCAAGGGCCGGCGCCTCGGCATCGATCACCAACGCATCGACGGCCGAGCTCGCGTCGAGAACGCCGACGGCCTGCCCCGTCGATGCGGCCGCCGAAGCGGCAACGGCATTCAGCATGGCGTCGGCATTGCTTCCGGGTCCCAATAGCGCCCGGCTGCGCTTCTGTTCCGCGAGGCGCTGCCCGTACTCCAACCAGCGCAGCTCCTCGATCGGCGAAACCGACACATGGCTGTCCGAGCCGATGCCATAGCAGCCACCCGCCGCGAGGAAGGCGCGCAGCGGGAACAGGCCGTCACCGAGGTTGGCTTCCGTGGTCGGGCAGATCGCCACCGTCGCGCCACGGTCGGCGATGCCCCGGATCTCGGCGCCGTCGACATGCGTCGCGTGCACCAGCGTCCAGCGCGCATCGACCGGCAGCTCGTCGAGCAGGAGCTGCACGGGACGACGGCCATGGGTGGCGAGGCTGTCCGCCACTTCCGCCTGCTGCTCCGCCACGTGGAGGTGCACGGGCATACCGGGCTCGTCGAGGGCGGCGAGCACCTCGCGCATCGTCGACAGCGCGACGGCGCGGAGGCTGTGGAAAGCCACCCCGACGCGCACGCCCGGCATCGCCGATGACGCGCGGCGCACGTCGTCGACGAGGCGCACGAACGCATCGGTGCCATGGCCAAAGCGCTGCTGGCGCTCGGAGAGCGCGCGGCCGTCGAAGCCGCCTCGCTGATACAGAACGGGCAGCAAGGTGAGGCGGAGACCGACGGACTGCGCCGCGGCGAGGATCGCCTCGGCCATCGCGGCAGGCCGGGCGTAGGGGCGGCCGTCGACGTCGTGGTGCAGGTAATGGAACTCGCAGACGCTGGTGAACCCTGCTTCCAGCATCTCGACGTAGAGCTGGCGCGCGATGACATGCACGTCGTCGGGCGACAGCGCGGCGGCAAAGCGGTACATCCACTCCCGCCAAGTCCAGAAGCTGTCGGCCTCCGACTGCTGGCGCTCGGTAAGCCCGGCCATCGCCCGCTGGAAGGCGTGCGAATGGAGGTTGGCGATTCCGGGCACGACCCAGGCCGCTCGGGTGGCGACATCGACCGGCAGCGCGGCATCGTTGCGCCACTGGCGTCCATCGAACAGCGCATCGGCCTGCAGCAAGGTCATCGGATCGGCTCGTGTCGGAAGTCCGACATGCTAAGGCCGGCACCGGTATGCTCGCGACACCCCTACCGCCCGAATGGCCTCGTGGATCCGTCGACGTTTCTGCTGCGCAACATCCGCCTCGTCACGCTCGACGGCACCAGCGGCTATGCGCCCGTCGAGGATGGCGCCGTGGCGGTCGTCGAAGGCCGCATCGCGCAGGCGGGAGCGCTCAGCGCCATGGACGGAAGCCTGCTCGGCCTCGATCCCGTCGACGGCCAGCAGGCCCTGCTCACGCCCGGACTGATCGATTGCCATACCCATCTGGTGTTCGCCGGCGACCGCGCAGAGGAGTTCGAACAGCGCTTGAACGGCGCCACGTACGAAGCGATCGCGAAAGCCGGCGGAGGCATCCTCTCGACCGTCCGTGCGACCCGCGCCGCCGACGACGACGTGCTGCTTCGCGAATCGCTGCCGCGCGCGCGGGCCCTCGTCGCCAGCGGCTGCACCACGCTCGAGATCAAGTCCGGCTACGGCCTGACACTCGTCGACGAGGCGAAGATGCTGCGCGTCGCGCGGCGCATCGGCGAGCGGCTCGGCATCACGGTGCGGACCACGTTCCTTGGCGCGCACGCCGTGCCTGCGGAGTTCGCCGGCCGGGCCGATGATTACGTGGCCGCGATCATCGGCTGGCTGCCCACCTTGCACGCCCAGGGGCTCGTCGATGCCGTCGACGCGTTCTGCGAACGCATCGGCTTCGATGCGGCCCAGACCGAGCGGGTGTTCGAAGCCGCGACCGCGCTCGGCCTGCCGGTGAAGCTGCACGCCGACCAGCTCAGCGACGGCGGGGGCGCCGCCCTGGTTTCCTCGTATCGTGGGCTCTCGGCCGACCACGTTGAATACACCGGCGAGGATGCGGTGGCGGCGATGGCCGCGGCCGGCACCGTGGCGGTGCTGCTGCCCGGCAGCTTCCATTGCCTGCGGGAGACGAAGCAGCCCCCCATCGGGGCGTTCCGGCGCCATGGCGTGCCGATGGCGGTCAGCACCGACCTCAACCCGGGGACCTCGCCCCTGCGCTCGCTGCCGTTGGCGATGTCCCTGGCCTGCACGCATTTCCGCCTGACGCCAGAGGAAAGCCTACGCGGCGCGACGCAGCACGCTGCCGCCGCGCTGGGCCTCGCCGATCGCGGGCAGATCGCCGCTGGGCTTCGTGCCGACCTCGCGCTGTGGCCGGCACGACATCCTTCCGAGCTCAGCTATTGGATCGGCGCCATGCGACCAACGGCCCTGTGGTCCGGCGGGCGGGCGCTGGCGGTCGGATCGGCCCTGTAGAAACGCAAACGCCCCGCGGTGTGCGCGGGGCGTTCGGCGCATCCTCCTGCCGGGCAGGGGCTGCAGGGGGCCGGTCGGAACCGGCCCAAGACCCTCAGGCCGAAGCCTTCTTGGCCGGGGCCTTCTTGGCCGGAGCCTTCTTGGCGGCCGGCGCCTTGGCCGGGGCGGCCTTCACCGCCGTGGTGCCGGCCTTGACGACCGACTGGTGCGGACGGGCGTTGCCGTAGGACGCGTTGTAACGCTTGCCCTTGGCGGTCTTGCGGTCACCCTTACCCATGGGACACTCCTGAATTCTTGTGAGGTTGATCGGAAAGGGGCCGGAGTGTACCACCCGAGGCCTCGTCGTGGGCATGGGCGTGGCCGTCGCAGGCCGGCGCACCGGCCCTGCCGTGTGCGAGGCGCAGATTCAGCAGATGCGCGACGGCCACCAAGCTGCCCGCCGTCGTCATCGTCAGTGCGTGAAGCACGGGGTGGTCGTGGATGGCGGGCACGAAGCGTTCGGCGAAGAGGATCGCCAAGCCGGTGACCAGCAGCGGCCAGGCGAAAAACCGGCCGTGCGCGCGCAGGCTGTGGCCGACCGACAGGGCGGCGAACACCGAGGTGAACGCAAGGAAGAAGCCCTCGAACGCGTGCGACGCGAGGAACTCGAGACCGAGCGCGGGCAGGAACGCCATTGCCAGCGGCAGGACGGCGCAGTGGACGGCACAGAGCGTCGCCGCGGTCGCGCCGAGCCGGTCATACCAGCGCCCGCGCGCCTCGACGGACGGGTTGCTTGCAAGGAGTGAGCGCGCCATGACTTCCGGGACGGGTTGAGCTTCGACCGCAATACTATAACATCCGTACGGGAAGCCCTTCCGCGTCACCTTCTTTCCATCCGGATGCCGTTCATGACCCGATCGCTTGTGCGTTCCGCCCTTGCCCTGTCCGTTGCCGCCGCGCTGTCCGCGCCGGCCTTCGCTGCCGATGCGACCCACCCGCATGCCACCCAGGCCGCGCGCGATGAAGCCCGCAAGCTCGACGAGGTGAAGGTCACCGCCAGCCCGCTCGACACGGCGCTCGACGAACTCGCCCGCCCCGTCGACGTGATGGCCGGCGTGGCGCTCGACGACCGCCGTGCAGGCACGCTGGGTGAAACCCTCGTGTCCCTTCCGGGCGTGCAGAGCAGCCATTTCGGCCCGGGCGTCGGCCGTCCGATCATCCGCGGCCTCGACGGCGCACGCGTCTCGGTGCTGGCGAACGGCCTCTCCACGCTCGACGTGTCGACCGTCAGCGTCGACCACGCCGTGTCCGTCGAGCCCTTCCTCGCCGACAGCATCGAAGTCCTGAAAGGCCCGGCGAACCTTTTCTTCGGCAACGGCGCCATCGGCGGCGCGGTCAACGTGGTCGACAACCGCATCCCGACCGAGCGCAGCGATCGCCTGGTTTCGGGCCGCGCCGAACTGCGCGCGGGCAGCGGCAACGACGAGAAGGCCGGCCTGTTCCGCGTTGACGGCGGCGGCGGCCACTGGGCCTGGCACCTCGACGGCCTGGTGCGCGACACCGCCGACATCGACGTGCCCGATTACGTCTACTCGGCAGGCCTCCGCGCCGAGGAAATCGCCGAGGGCGAGGACCCGGCCGATTTCGAGCGCGGCACGCTGGAGAACTCGGCGACCAACAGCCGTTCGCTCGCGGGCGGCTTGGCCTACCTCGGCGATCGCGTCTTCTTCGGCGGCGCGCTGTCGAACTACGGCACCGACTACGGCATCCCGGGGGGCCATGCCCACGGTGGCGAGGAAGAAGGCGGCGTCCGCATTGAACTCGACCAGGACCGCTCCGACCTGCGCTTCGGCATCAACGACCTCGGCCCGCTGAAGCAGATCGCGGTGCACGCCACCTTCAACGACTACGAGCACGTCGAATTCGAGGGCAGCGAAGTCGGCACGCGCTTCATCAACGAGGCCAGCGAGACGCGCCTCGAGGCGGTCCAGAACGAGATCTGGGGCTGGAACGGCGCCATTGGCCTGCAGTACGGGGATCGGGACTTCGAAGCCATCGGCGAAGAGGCCTTCGTCCCCGCCAGCACCAGCCGCGACCGCGGCCTGTTCGTGATGCAGGAGCGCGAATTCGGCGCCTTCAAGCTCGAACTCGGCGCGCGCCACGACCGCATCGACGTCGGCATGGCCAACGGCCTCGTCGAGCGTGACTTCGACACCAATAGCGGCTCGATCGGCCTGCGCTGGGCCCCCGCCGAGCTGTGGCACCTGACGCTGAACCTGGACCGCGCCGAGCGCGCGCCCGGTGCCGAGGAGCTCTTCGCTGAAGGCACGCACGTCGCCACCTCGACCTACGAGATCGGCGACCCGTTCCTCGAGACCGAGACGGCCGACCGCGCCGAGCTCGGCGTGCACCTGCACGGTGACCGCTTCGAAGGCCGCGCCGCGATCTACCAGACGCGCTTCGACGATTTCATCTACCTCGCCGACACCGGCCTCGAGATCGAGGACCTGCCGGTGCGCGTGTGGACGCAGGCGGACGCCGACTTCCGCGGCTGGGAGATCGAAGGCACGGTCACGCTGGCCGAGGCGGCGAACGGCACCTGGACGCTGCGCGGGTTCGCCGACGGCGTGTCCGGTGAGCTCGATGCCGGTGGCAACTTGCCGCGCATCGCGCCGGGCCGCTTCGGCCTCGACCTGGGCTGGACCCTCGACGCCTGGCGCGCGAGCCTCGGCGCGGTGCGCTACCGCTCGCAGGACGACGTCGCCGCCGGCGAAACGCCGACCGATGGCTACACGCTCGTGAACGCGCAGGTGGCCTACCACTGGGACACGCAGACCTTCGGCTGGGAAGCCTACCTGCAGGGCACCAACCTGACGGACGAAGAAGCCCGCCTGCACACGTCGTTCCTGAAGGACGTCGCCCCGCTGATGGGCCGCAACCTCACCGCCGGCCTGCGCGTCTTCTTCTAAGTCGCGCGGCATCCGGAGGAACGAAAAAACCCCGCTTCGGCGGGGTTTTTTCATGTCGCGACCGAGCACTGATGGCGTTCGGCGGGCCCTACTCTTCGCGCTCCTCCTCGGTACCCGACTCGGCGTCCGGGCGCTCGGACGGGTCCTCGTCCATGTCGTCCGCGTCGGGCTGCCGCCGACTCGCGGCGTCGGCGGCATCGAGCACCGCCTGCTGCCCGCTGCTGAGCTTGCCGATATGGAACGCGGCATAGCCGGGCAGCACCTGCTGGTTCAGGGACATGCCGAGGATGCGCCCGGGGAAAGGCGCGAGGATTTCGCTCCGTCGACTGGTGATCGGATCGACGACGTAACCCAGGGCTTGGCCCGGCTTCACCGCCTGGCCAAGCCGCACCGCACTGAACAGGAAACCGCCGGCATTGGTGCGCACCCAGCTGGAGTCCTCGTAGATCGGCGTGGTGTCCGCGGCTTTGCCCGCATGAACCTCGGAGGCCAGCATCCCCATGCGATGCATCAGGGAACGAATGGCGTCGGCCGCCGGTGCGATGTGCTCTTCCTCGAGGAAGTGCGGCGCCCCCACTTCGAAGGTAACGGCGGGAATGCCGCTGCCGGCCGCGGCGAGCCGCAGCATCCCGCGAGTACCGGGACTGTGCAGCACCAGCGTATTGCCGAAGCCGCGGGTGAACTCGAGCACCTCGGGATTGGTGAGGTCGGCGCGGATCTGCGGCAGGTTGCTGCGCTGGAAAGATCCGGTGTGGAAGTCCACCAGGGCATCGCAACGACGCACGACGTCGTTGAAGAAGCCGTGGGCCATCCGCGAGGCGATGCTGCCGCTCCGCGTGCCGGGGAAGTGCCGGTTCAGGTCGCGGCGGTCCGGGAGATAGCGGTTGTTGCGCGTGAAGCCGAACACGTTGACGATCGGTGCGGCCACCAGCGTGCCGTTGAGCCGGGTCGCGTCGACCTCCTCGCCGATCCGGCGAGCCACCTCGATGCCGTTCAGCTCGTCGCCGTGGATGCCGGCGATCAGGCACAGCACCGGGCCCGGCTTCGCCCCGTGGATCACCGTGATGGGGCTGGGCAGCTCGCCGCGGCCGATGCCATCCGGCGGACGCCAGGAGAGACGCTGCCGTGTCCCCGGCAGCACGAAGCGGTCGAGCATCTGGAACGGCGTGATCAGCTCGCTGCTCTCTTCCTGCGGCGAGGAGGGCGCGGCGATCAACGGCGGTGGCGTAGGACCCACCGGCGTCGCGGCACGCGGCACTTCGGCGGGGAAATCCTGCGGCGACGCGGCGACCGGTGCCGCGCCGGCGACGAGGGCGACCAGCACGGCCGTCAACAGCCGGCAGGACGACGCGTCGCCCATCGCCGCACGGACACCCGGCCTCATGCGGCGGCCTGCCCGGCGCAGCGCGCGCACACGCCCAGCACTTCGAGGTAGGACGAGGCCGGCTCGAAACGCTGCGCGCGAGCGAGCGCATCGAGCTGCGCGGCGAGCGTCTCGTCCTCCAACTCCTGGGCGCTCTCGCAAGCTTTGCAGATCAGGATCGGCACCACGTGCCCGGCCAGCGGGTGGTGGCAGGCCAGGAAGGCGTTGATCGAGACGAGGCGATGGATGAAGCCGTGCTCCAGCAGGAAGTCGAGCGCGCGATACACCGTCGGGGGCGCCGAGGCGCCCGGACCGCCGCGCATGCGCTCCAGCAGGTCGTAGGCCTTCACCGGCTTGCCGGCTTCGGCGATCTGCTTCAAGGCCTCGGCGCGGATCGGCGTGAGGTTGAGGCCGCGCTCGCGGCAGGCTTTCTCGACCGCGCGGACGAACTCCCCGGCCCCGTGCGTGTGCAGCTCGGGGTGGGCGCAAACGTGGTCGGCGTGGGCGTGCGGGCGTTCCTTGGCCATGGGCGACAGCCTAGCGCGAAGCCCGCGGTCAGGGCGCGCGGTCGGCGATCTTCTGCAACGCGGCGTCAATGCGCTTGAGCGCCTCGTCGCGACCGGCGAGGTAGACGGTGTGGTCGATCGAGGGCGACACCTGGGTGCCGGTGATGGCCACGCGCAGCGGCTGGGCCAGCTTGCCCATGCCGATGCCGAGCGCCTCGACGGTGTCGGCGAGGCTCTGCTGCACGGCGGCCGGCGACCACTCCGCCTGCGCTGCGATGCGGGCGCGCACGTCGGCGAGCGGCGCCGCGGCGGCTTCAACCAGGTGTTTGTCGACGGCGGCGCCGTCGTAATCGGCCAGCGGCGCGTACCAGACGCGGGCGCGCTCGGCCATTTCCTTCAGCGTCTTGCAGCGCTCGGCGAGCGCGACCACCACTTCGGCGCTCTTCGGGCCGCGCGTCGGGTCCAACCCCAAGTCGCGCAGGTGCCACTCGAGATGCACGGCGGTAGCGGCCGGGTCGTCGGTCTTGAAGTAATGCTGGTTGAGCCAGTCGAGCTTGTCGCGGTCGAAGCGCGAGGCGCTGTGGTTCACGTCCTCGACGCGGAACAGCCGCACCATGTCGGCGATCGAGAAGATCTCCTGGTCGCCATGGCTCCAGCCGAGTCGAACGAGGTAGTTCAGCAGCGCGTGCGGCAGGTAGCCGTCATCGCGCCACTGCATCACGCTCACGGCACCGTGGCGCTTCGAGAGCTTGGTGCCGTCCGGCCCGAGGATCATCGGCAGGTGGGCGAAGCGCGGGGCCTTGGCGCCGAGGGCTTCGTAGATGTTGATCTGGCGCGGGGTGTTGTTGACGTGGTCGTCGCCGCGGATCACGTCGGTGATCCGCATATCGAGGTCGTCGACCACCACGGCGAAGTTGTAGGTCGGGAAGCCGTCCGAGCGCTCGATCACCAGATCGTCGAGCTCGGCATTGGCCCACTCGATCCGGCCCTTCACGGCGTCGTGGAAGACCACGCTGCCGCCTTCCGGGTTGCGGAAGCGGATGACGCGGTTCGGGTCGTCGCGGTAGGGCGCGTTCTCGGTGCGGTACTTGCCCGAATAGCGCGGCTTGATGCCCGCCGCCATCGCGGCATCGCGCGCGGTCTGGATCTCGTCCTTGGTCTCGTAGGCGTAGTACGCCTTGCCGGCCTGCACGAGTTCCGAGGCCACCTGCCGATAACGCTCCAGCCGGTGGGTCTGGTAGATCGGGCCTTCGTCGGGGTTCAGCCCCAGCCACGCCATGCCGTCGAGGATCGCCTGCACCGCCTCCGGCGTGCTGCGCTCCTGGTCGGTGTCCTCGACGCGCAGCACGAACTGGCCGCCACGGCTGCGCGACTCCAGCCAGCAGTACAGCGCGGTGCGGGCACCGCCGATGTGCAGGTAACCGGTAGGGCTGGGCGCGAAGCGGGTGCGACAGGTCATGGGTGCGGCCGGGTCGGAAACGGGAACGCGCCGGCAGAGGGGCCGGCGCGAGGGGCGCTAGTGTACGTCGACTGGCGGGCCGCATAATCCCCGACATCCCCGTCTTCACACCCAAGGCCGATCCATGCGCCTGATGCTTGCCGCCCTGCTGCTGGCCGCCCTGCCCGCCACCGTCGTGGCCGTGCCGCCGCCCGCACCCGCCCCGTCCGCGCCGACCGTGCCGATGGAGCGCGTGGCGCTCGAGACCAGCGCCGGGCGCATCGTGCTCGAGCTCGACCCGGGCAAGGCCCCGCTGACGGTCGCGAACTTCCTCGCCTACGTGGAAGCGGGCCACTACAACGGCACGATCTTCCATCGCGTGGTGCCCAACCTGCTGGTGCAGGGCGGGGCCTACACCCCCGACCTGCAGCCCAAGCCCGAACGCGCCCCGGTGCCGCTGGAAGCGGGCAACGGCCTGAACAACCTGCGCGGCACCGTCGCCGCCGCACGGCGCCCCGACACGCGGGATTCGGCGACGGCGCAGTTCTTCATCAATGTCGTCGACAACCCCCAGTTCGACCCGGTGGACCCGGCCAACGACATCGGCGCCGGCTACACGGTTTTCGGACGCGTGGTCGAGGGCATGGACGTGGTGGATGCGATGCGCAACGTGGAAACGGGCGCGCAGGGCCCCTTCCCTTCACGCGTACCAAACGAGGCCATCGTCATCGAGCGTGCCGTGCGCCTGTCCGGTACGGCGCGATGACGACCCTGTTCCTGTCCGACCTGCATCTCGACGAATCGCGGCCGGACACCACGGCGCAATTCGAAGCGTTCTGCGCCGGCGAGGCGCGCGAGGCCGAGGCGGTCTACCTGCTCGGCGACCTGTTCGAAGCCTTCCTCGGCGACGACGACGATGGCGAGATCGCCATGCGCGTGGCGACGGCCACGAGCGCCCTCCGCGATGCCGGCGTACCGGTCTTCTTCCTGCGCGGCAACCGCGATTTCCTCGTCGGCGCCGACTACGCCGCCCGCGCCGGCTGGACCCTGCTGCCGGACCCGGCCGTCATCCTGCTGCAGGGCGAACCGACCCTGCTTATGCACGGCGACCTGCTTTGCCTCGACGACGTCGCCTACCAGGCCTTCCGTCGGCAGGTGCGCGACCCGTCGTGGCAGCAGGGCTTCCTCGCCCAGCCCTTGGCCGCACGCAAAGCCTTCGCCGCCCAGGCCCGCGCCGCCAGCGCCGCGGCGCAATCCGGCCGCGACGAGAGCATCGGCGATGTCACGCCTTCCGAGGTCGAACGCGTGATGGCCTTCTACGGCGTTCGGCGCCTGATCCACGGCCACACGCATCGGCCCGCGATGCACTCGGTGAACCTGCCGGACGGCCGGACCGGCCAGCGCATCGTGCTGGGCGACTGGTACGACCAGGGCTCGGTGCTGCGCGTCGATCGTGATGGCTTCGCGCTGAGCCGGCCGGCCTAGTCGGTCCTGTCGAACAAAGCGCGGCCCCTCAGCCCGCGAACGCGACGCCACCCACCGGTTGCAGGCGCACGTGCTGGCCACGCGAAGGCAGCGGCTGCGCCGCATCGAGATCGACTTCGATCACGCCGCCCTGCCCGGCCACGCTCAGTTCCAGCGTGTTGCGCGCACCGATGCGTCGCAAGCCGCGCACTTCGGCCGGGAGCCCCACACCGTCGTCGACCACGCGCAACTCGTAGGGCCGGAGGTGTAAGCCGGCGGGCCCGAGCGCACCGCCGATGCGGCGAGCCACCGGGACGACGGCGTCGATGCCGGGAACGCGGAAACCCTCGGCCACCAACTCGCCATCGATGCGGCCGCCGCGGCCAATGAAGTCGAACACGAAGCGGCTCCGAGGCTCGCGATACACGTCGTCCGGCGTGCCGACCTGCTCGATGCGCCCGGCGTTGAACACCACCACGCGGTCGGCCAGCTCCAGCGCTTCTTCCTGGTCGTGGGTGACGAACAGCGTGGTGTGGCCGGTGTCGTCGTGCACCTGGCGCAGCCAGCGCCGCAGCTCGACGCGGACCTTGGCATCGAGCGCGCCGAAGGGTTCGTCGAGCAGCAGCAGGCGCGGCTGGATCGCCAAGGCACGCGCCAAGGCCACGCGCTGGCGCTGGCCGCCACTGAGCTGCTCCGGGTAACGGCCGCCGTAACCACCGAGCTGCATGCGCTCCAAAAGGTCCTCGACGCGCCGCGCGATCTCGGCCTTCGACGGCCGCTCGCTCCTCGGCTGGCTTTCCGGGCCGAAGGCGATGTTCTCGGCGACGGTGAGGTGCTTGAACAGCGCATAGTGCTGGAAGACGAAGCCGACGCGGCGCTCGCGCAGGCTGAGCGCCGTGGCGTCGAGGTCGCCGAAGAGGATGCGGCCGGCATCGACCGGCAGAAGACCGGCGATGGCTCGCAGCAGGGTCGTCTTGCCCGAGCCCGAGGGCCCGAGCAGGGCGATCAGTTCTCCGCTGCCGACATCGAGGTCGACGCGGTCCAGGGCGACGGTGCTGGCGAAGCGCTTCGAGAGGCCTTCGAGCGTGAGTTGCATGGGTGTCTCCTCAGTGCCGCGCGCCGGCGGCGAGCGCGTCGCCATGGCGGTGTTCGAGCCAGGCCTTCGCCACGAGCGTGACGAGGGCCAGCAGGGTGAGCAGGGACGCAACCGCGAAGGCCGCCTGGAACTGGAATTCGCCGTGCAGGATCTCGACCTGCAGCGGCAAGGTGTTGGTGAGCCCGCGAATGTGGCCAGATACCACCGAGACGGCGCCGAACTCGCCCATCGCGCGGGCGTTGCAGAGCAGCACGCCGTAGAGCAGCGCCCATTTGATGTTGGGCAAGGTGACCCGCCAGAACAGACGGAACCCGCCGGCACCCAGCGACGCGGCGGCCTCCTCTTCATCGCGGCCCTGCGATTGCATCAGCGGGATCAGCTCGCGGGCGACGAAGGGAAAAGTGACGAACACCGTGGCGAGGACGATGCCGGGCGTGGCGAACAGGATTTGGATGTCGTGCTCCTGCAGCCAGGCGCCGAACCAGCCGTGCGCACCGAACAGCAGCACCAGCACCAGACCGGAGACCACCGGCGAGATCGCGAACGGCAGGTCGATCAGGGCCAGCAGCAGGCGCTTGCCGAGGAACTCGAACTTCGTCACCGCCCAGGCGGTGGCGAGACCGAACACGGCGTTCAGCGGCACGGCAATGGCGGCGACGGTGAGCGTGAGTGCGATGGCGGCGCGGGTGTCGGGTTCATCGACGGCCGCCCACCAGGCCTGCACGCCCTGGGCGAACGCCTCCACCATCACGCCGGCCAAAGGCAGCAGCACGAGGGCCGCCATCAGGCCGACCGCCAGCACGATCAG
>JAIXTZ010000276.1 GCA_027483745.1 Lysobacteraceae bacterium | reverse complement strand
GCGATGCTCTCGGTGAGCATCGCCATCCTGAACCTGCTGCCCATTCCTGTCTTGGACGGGGGGCACCTGCTGGTTTACCTTATCGAGCTGGTTCAAGGGCGGCCGCTGGGCGACCGCGTGCTCGTGGCCGGGCAGTACTTCGGCCTCGTCCTGCTCGCATCGCTGATGGGCCTCGCTCTCTTCAACGACGTGCTGAGGCTCGTTCCCTGACCGTCACCCCGCGGGCCCACCGGGCCTGCCGCTTTTGGACGTTTCCATGACGCATCGCCCCACCCGCCGCCTGCTCGCCCTCGCCCTCGCTGCCGCCCTGTCCGGCACCGCCATGGCCCAGTCCATCGGCGCCTTCGAGGTGCAGGACATCCGTGTCGACGGGCTGCAGCGCATCTCGAACGGTACGGTCTTCTCCTACCTGCCGGTCGAGCGCGGCGAGACGCTGGACCAGGCCCGCGCCGGCGAGGCGATCCGCGCCCTATTCCGGACCGGGTTCTTCAGCGACGTGTCGCTGGCGCGCGAAGGCAACATCCTCGTCATCAAGGTGGTCGAACGCCCGGCCATCAACAAGATCACGCTCTCGGGCAACAAGGACATCAAGTCCGAGGAGCTGCTGAAGGGTCTGCGCGGCATCGGCCTCGCCGAAGGCGAGACCTACAACCCGCTCAACGTCGACCGGGTGACGCAGGAGCTGATCCGCCAATACAACAACCGCGGCAAGTACTCGGTCACGATCACCCCGAGCGTGACGAACCTGCCGCTGAACCGCGTCGACGTGGCCATCACCGTCGACGAGGGCAAGGCCGCGCGCATCCGCGACATCAACATCGTCGGCAACACCGTGTACGACGACGCCGAGCTGCGCCGCAACTGGGAGTCGAACACCAGCAACTGGCTGTCCTGGTACAAGCGCGACGACCAGTATTCGCGTGAAAAGCTCTCCGGCGACCTCGAGAAGCTCACCAACTACTACCTCGACCGCGGCTACGTCGATTTCAACGTCGAATCGACCCAGGTCGCGATCAGCCCCGACCGTCGCGACATGACGATCGGCGCCAGCGTTGCGGAAGGCGAGGTGTTCTCGATCTCGTCCGTGCAGGTCAGCGGCGACACCATCCTGCCGGTGTCCGAGGTCGAGGGCATGCTGTTCGTGCGCGAAGGCCAGACCTTCTCGCGCCAGCTGCTCGAGCTGACCTCCGACGGCATCACCGCCGTGCTGGGCAACATCGGCTACGCCTTCGCCGAAGTGAACCCGGTACCGACGATCGACCGCGAGAAGAACGAAGTCGCGATCAACTTCGTCGTGAACCCGGGCCCGCGCGTGCAGGTGCGCCGCATCGTCTTCAAGGGCAACGACACCACGGCCGACGAGGTGATGCGCCGCGAATTGCGCCAGTTCGAGGGCACCTGGTATTCGCAGGCCGCCATCGACCGCTCGAAGATCCGGCTGCAGCGCCTCGGCTATTTCGACACCGTCGAGATCGAGACGCCGGCCGTCACCGGCGAACCGGACAAGGTCGACGTGGTCGTCAGTGTCAAGGAACGCCAGTTCGGCCAGTTCCAGTTCGGCCTCGGCTACAGCCAGCTCTACGGCGCGAGCATCCAGCTCTCGCTGTCGCAGAACAACTTCCTCGGCTCCGGCAACAAGGTGTCGGTGTCGGTGCAGAACAACAGCTATAGCAAGGGCGTGAGCTTCTCGTTCATGGACCCTTACTTCACCGACAGCGGCATCTCGCTGGGCTACAACCTGTCGTACAGCGAAAACGATTTCAGCGATTTCAACATCGCCAGCTACCAGACCGACAACGCCGCCTTCGAAGCGGTGTTCGGCCTGCCGCTGTCCGAGACGGACAGCATCTCGGCGTCCGTCGGCATCGACAAGGTCGACCTGACCTCGATCGACGGTTCGACGCCGCCGGAGCTGATCGACTACCTGGTGGCCACCCTTGGCGACCGCGCGCGCTTCGCTTTTGCGCCGGGCGATACGCCGAACGCCTTCCCTTGCGTGCCTCGGGACCCCATCAATGGTGTCCCGCAGCCTTGCGTGATTACCCAGGTCGCGGGCAGCCGCCTCTGGACGGTGAACGCGTGGCGCATGCAGGCCGGCTGGGCGCGCGATTCGCGCAACGACTTCTACGCACCGACAGCGGGCACCTACAACCGCATCGGCGCCGAGGTCACGCTGCCGGGCTCGGACCTCGAGTACTACAAGATCTCCTACGACTTCTCGAAGTTCTGGCCGATCAACCGCGCGCTGGTGGTCGAAACCCGCACGTCGATCGGCTACGGCGACAGCTACGGCAAGACCGGCAACGCGGGCCTGCCCTTCTTCGAGAACTTCTACGCCGGTGGCCCCGGCTCGCTGCGCGGTTTCGAACAGAACACGCTGGGTCCGGTGTCGTCGCTTGATTTCGGCAACGCGTCGGACTTCCGCCAGTCGCTGGGCGGCGCGTTCAAGGCCATCGGGTCGGTCGAGACCTACTTCCCGTCGCTGTTCGATTCCCGCGGCATCCGTCTTTCCGCATTCATGGACTTCGGCAACGTGTGGCGCAACACCCGCGAATTCGGGTCGGGCGACATCCGCGCCTCGGCGGGCGTCGCCCTGCAGTGGCAGTCGCCGATGGGACCGATCTCGATCTCGTGGGCGACGCCGTTCCGCTCCGAGGACACCGACCGCACCGAGAACCTGCAGTTCACCTTCGGCGGCCAGTTCTAAAGGCGGATGGAAGCGACGACCCCGCGCTTCCGGCTGTCCGCGCTGGCCGAACGCTTCGGTCTCGAACGGCGCGGCGACGACGCGGCGGTCGCCGGCGTGGCCCCGCTGCAGGCATCAACCCCGCCCGAGGGGTCGTTAGCCTTTCTCGCCAATCCGGCCTACCGCAAGCACCTCGCCGGCACCCGCGTGGCGGCCGTGGTGCTGCACCCGGCCGAGGCGCACCACTGCCCGGTGCCGGCGCTCCTGAGCGCGAACCCCTACGCGACGTACGCGCGCATCGCCGCGCT
>JAIXTZ010000010.1 GCA_027483745.1 Lysobacteraceae bacterium | reverse complement strand
GGGTTCGAAACCCTCAGCACCCACCAAGTTTTCGGCGGAGTGGTAGTTCAGTCGGTTAGAATACCGGCCTGTCACGCCGGGGGTCGCGGGTTCGAGTCCCGTCCACTCCGCCACTTTCTTCCCAAAGGCGCCGCAAGGCGCCTTTGTTTTTTCCAGACCTCGCGTTGGAGCCTGCGCTCACCATGCTTCAGAGAATCCGTGAACACACGTCGGGTTGGTTCGCCTGGGTCGTCATCGGCCTGATCATCTTCGCGATGGCTTTCTTCGGCATCGAGCAGTACTTCCAGACCCGCATCGATACCTATTCGGCGAAGATCGAATCACCGCCCCGTTGGTGGCGCGATGCCCCCTCCGATGGCGCAGCAGGGCGATTGGCCCGCGCTTTCGTCTGGGATAGCGTCGAGATCTCGCAGGCGGAGTTCCGCGAACGTTTCGACCGTTACCGCGCGCAGGTTCGTGCGCAGGCAGGCGATGCGTATGACGCCGAGCAGGTGGAGAGCATCGAGACCAAGCGTCTTGTGCTGGATGGCCTCATCGATGAGAAGATCCTGGAGATCGCGGCCCAGCGTGATGGCGTGGCCGTCGATGCGTCGCAGATCCGCAAGGCCATTCTCGAGGTGGACGGCATCACCCAGGACGGCGAATTCATTGGCGAGGACGCTTACAAGATCTGGCTGCAGTCGCGCGGTTTGACCGCGGCCGGGTTCGAGGCGTTGGTCGCCCGCCAGCTGATGACATCCACCGTGCCCACCGCCGTGGCCGACAGCGGCTTGGTCGGCGATGCGGAGCTGGAGAGCCTGCTCAAGCTGCAGCAGGAGACGCGCGACCTGCGTTTCGTCGAAATCCCGCCGCCGGCCCTGCCGGCGGACGCCACCGACGAGGCCGCCCTCGCGGCTTGGCATTCGTCCAATCCAGCGCGTTACAGCACGGATGAGACCGTCACCATCTCGTACCTTGAGCTGGATGCCGCGGGCATCTCGGTGGATTCCGATCCGACGGAACAGCAGCTCCGAGACCGCTACGAGGCCGAGAAGGCCCGGTTTGTCACCGAGGAAGAGCGCGTGGCCGCTCATATCCTCGTCGCCCTGCCGGCGGATGCGGACGAAGCCGCCGTCGAGGCCGCGCGGGCGAAGGCCGCGGGAATCGCCGAGCAGGCCCGTGCGGAAGGTGCGGATTTCGCGGCGCTGGTCGCGGCCAACAGCGAGGACCTCGGCACGAAAGACCTCGGTGGCGACCTGGGCACCATTGGCAAGGACGTGTTCCCGAAGCCCTTCGAGGACGCCGTGTTCGCGCTCGCCGAGGGTGGCGTGAGCGATCCCGTGCGCACCGACCAAGGCTGGCACGTCATCAAGCTGACCCAGCTCGTCGCGGGCTCGGAGCAGCCGTTCGAGGCCGTGCGCGAGCAGCTGGCTGCGGAGTTCGGCGACTCGGAGCGCGAGCGCCTGTTCAACGAGAGGAGCGGCGCGCTGATCGACGCCATCCTGCGTGAACCGAACTCGCTGCCGGCCGTGGCACGCGAGATGGAACTCGAGGTCAAGGCCGCTGCGCCGTTCACCCGAGCGGGCGGTGATGGCGTGGCGGCGATCGAAGCCATTCGCGCCGCGGCGTTCTCGCGTTCGCAGAAGGACGACCGTCTCGTGAGCGACCCCATTGAAGTCGGCCCCAATCAGGTCGTCGTCCTGCAAGTGACGGAGCATGCGCCGGCGGCACTTCGACCGCTGGCCGAGGTGCGGGACCAGGTGCTGGCAGACCTGCAGGCCGACCGCCTCGCCACCGCGGCCCGCGAGCGTGCCGAAGCCCTGCTCGAGCGTGCCCGCAAGGGCGAGACGCTGGAGGTGCTGGCCACCGAGTTGGGCGTCGTGCCGCAGGACAGCAACGGCGTGGCCCGCCAGGCGGGTTTTCCGGATCCGGCGATCGCGACCGAGGCTTTCCGCCTGCTGCCGATCGAAGCGGGCAAGCCAGCCGATGTCGGTCTCGCCGAGCTGAGCGGTGGCCGTTTCGCACTCGTTGTCGCGACGAAGGTGGTGCCAGGCGACGTCAGCACGTTGACGCCGGATGTGCGTTCGCAGATCCGTTCGCAGCTCGCCCAGATGCGCGGCAGCATGGAGCGCCAGGCCTTGGTGAAGGCCCTGCGAGGCCAGTTCGAAGTGACGGTGGCCGAAGAGCGGCTGTGATCCTGGACGGTCCCGGCCGCCCGCATGTTCCGGGGTTTGTTCCGCGGATAGCAACGAAAAGCCCGGCGAAAGCCGGGCTTTTCGTTTCCGCGGTCGTCGCGCGCCGCCGGCAGGCGGGCCGGTGTCAGTGGCTGTCGCTGTCCAAGCCTGCCATGCCGAGGATGCTGTAGCCGCCATCCACATAGGTGACTTCGCCGGTGATGCCGGCGGCGAGGTCGGAGCACAGGAAGGCCGCGGCGTTGCCGACGTCCTCGATGGTGACGTTGCGGCGGATGGGCGCGACCTCTTCGACGTGCTTCAGCATCTTGCGCAGGTTGCCGACGCCGGAGGCGGCCAGCGTCTTGATCGGACCGGCCGAAATGCAGTTGACGCGGATGCCTTCCGGCCCGAGGTTCAGCGCGAGGTAGCGCACGCTGGCTTCGAGGGCTGCTTTCGCCACGCCCATGACGTTGTAGCTGGCCAGCGCGCGCTCGGCGCCGAGGTAGCTGAGCGTCAGGATCGCCGACTGCCGACCCTTCATCATCGGGCGCGCGGCCTGCGCCAGCGCCGACAGCGAATACGCCGAGATGTCGTGCGCGATGCGGAAGTTCTCGCGCGTCAGGTGGTCGAGGTAACCGCCGTCCAGCGCCTCGCGCGGGGCGAAACCGATCGAGTGCACGAGGATGTCGAAGCCGTCCCAGTGCTTGGCGAGTTCGGCCATGCAGGTGGCGATCTGCGCGTCATCGGCGACGTCGAGCGGGATGACGATGTTCGAGCCGTACTCGGCGGCGGCGTCCTCGACGCGCGATTTCAGCTTGTCGTTCTGGTAGGTGAACGCCAGCTCGGCGCCTTCGCGGCGCATGGCTTCGGCGATGCCGTTGGCGATCGATCGCTGACTGGCGATGCCGGTGATGAGGGCGCGCTTGCCCGCAAGGAAACCCATGGAACCTCCCGATGATCAGGCGTCGACGACGCCGCAGCGCGACAGTGTGACGAGGCCCGCGGGCTGCGCCAACTGTACGCCTCAGTCTGGAATGCGCAGGATTCGCCCGATGCGGAGTGGGCGCGCCGCGTCGATGCCGTTGAGGGCGGCGAGGGCGCGGACCGAGGTGCCGTAGCGACGGGCGATGCGCCAGAGCGTGTCGCCGGAACGAACGGTGTGCTCGCGCGGTGCCTCATTCGCGGCGTCGGCGACCGGCGCGGCGGAGGTCATCGAGGCTGGATCGTGAGCGCCACCATCGCTGGCGACTGGCGCGAGGAGGCGGCGTGGTGCGCCGGACCGGGCGATGCCCGACCGGTAGGCCGGGTTCCAGCGCGCGAGGGTCTCGGGCGTCGTGCCCCAAGCGCGTGCCACGGCGTCCAAGCGCGTTGCACCGTCCGGTGCGTGGCGCGCTTCGAGGGGTGTGAACGCGTCGACGGGTAGGGTCAGGCCATGACGCGCCGGTTCGGCGATCAGGCAAGCCAAGGCGTGGAGCTTCGCCACGTAGGCGTAGGTCACGCTCGATAGGCCTGCGGGGAGGCGGCGCTCGCCGGAGACCCGCGACGCGCCGTGGCGGGCGAAGGCGCGACGAAGGCGGCCTTCCCCGGCGTTATAGGCCATGGCGGTCGCCCGCCAGTCACCGAACTCGGTGTGGAGGACGGCAAGGTAGTCGAGGGCCGCGTCGGTGGCATCGACCGGCGAAAGGCGGCCGTCGTAGCCGCGCCCCACCTGCACGCCGTGGTTGCGCGCGGTGCTGCCGATCATTTGCCACAGGCCGGCCGGACCACCCGGGCCTCGCGCCTCCGGTCGATAGCCGCTCTCGACGATGGGGATGAGGGCGAACTCCCCGGGAAGGTCGCGGGCTTCGACGGCCTCGACGACGTAGCCCATCAGCGGTAGCGCGTCGCGCAGCTGGCGCTCGAAGCTGGCGGGGTGCCCGGCATAGCGTCGACGCCATTGGCGGTTGTGGTCGCCGCGGACGCAGACCGGCGGGGTGAACGAGGCGGCGAGACGCTCGAACAACACGCGGCCGTCGGCGATCCGCGCCGGTGGGGCGGGTACGGATTCGGTCTCCGAGGGGAGCGGTGCGGCAGCCTTGGGCGCCGGGCTCGGTCCACGCTGAACGGGCTCGAGAGGCTCTTCGAGCGTTGCCGGGTCCGGCGACGGTGCCGGCGCCGGCAGCGTGGAGCAGCCGACGGCCATCCAAGACAGGGCCAGGGCGGCCAACACGTGACGCATCAGACGGGCAGGGCTTGGGGGCGGGGGCACGGGCTCAACATCGGGCACGCGGCCCTTTGCCGCACAATCGAGACCATGCCGGCCCTCCAACTCCCCCGTCAAGCTGAGGCCCTGACCCGCTGGTTGGCCGAACCGCCGGCGCGGCGCCTTCTGCTCGATGCGCAGTCGGCCTGGTCCGAGCGTGGGGCCGACGGCGGCGGGCAGGCGTGGCTGCGCCTGCTTCCCGAGCTCGATTGGCCCGTACCGCAGCCCGCAGCCTGCTTCGCGGGCACCTGGACGCTTTCGCCCGACGCCGGCCGCTGGCGGGGAGCGTGGCGCTCGGATCTTCATGCCCTGCCGGTGTCCAGTGCGGCCGTGAGCCGAATCGACCTTCGCTTCGTTCTTGAAACGGTCCCGGCGCCGGAGCGCCTGCTCTCGGAATGCGCGCGTGTGCTGCGGCCGGATGGACGCCTACTCGTGTTCGGACTGAACCCGTGGGGTTTGGCGCGCCTGCGCTGGGCCCGCCACGGCGTGCGTGCGCTGTCGTGCCCCCGCGTCGTGGAACGTTTGCGTGCGGAAGGCCTTGACGTCGTGGAGCGGCGCACGCTCGGACCGCGCTGGCTGCCCTCGGGGTTCGATGTGGGCGCCCGGTTGGACTGCACGGTGTGGGGAGGCGTGGCCTGGGCCGTGCTGGCGGTGCGCCGCGATATCGGCCTGACTCCGCTGCGCCGCGCCCCCACGGCGTGGCGCGCCGGTCCCGGGGTACCGGCCGCCTGAGTCGGGCCCGTATCATCGGCCCATGAAGTCGATCGAAATCCACACCGATGGCGCTTGCCTTGGCAACCCGGGACCGGGCGGCTGGGCCGCGCTGCTGCGCTTCAATGGCACCGAGCGCGAGCTCGCCGGCGGCGAGGCGCAGACCACCAACAACCGCATGGAGCTGATGGGCGCGATCGCCGCGCTCGAGGCCCTCAAGGAGCCCTGCGTGGTCGTGCTGCACAGCGATTCCAAATACGTGCTTCAGGGCATCAGCGAGTGGATGCCGGGCTGGAAGCGCAAAGGCTGGAAGACCGCCGGCGGCGGCGCGGTGAAAAACCAGGACCTCTGGCAGCGCTTGGATGCCGCGGCGGCGCCGCACCGCATGACTTGGCAGTGGGTGAAGGGCCATGCCGGCCACCCCGAGAACGAGCGCGTGGACGTGCTGGCCCGCACGCAGGCCGAGCGCTACCGCAGCGGGGCCACGGCGTGAGGCAGGTCATCCTCGACACCGAGACCACCGGACTCTCCTGGGAGAAGGGCAACCGCATCGTCGAGATCGGCTGCGTCGAACTGCTCGAGCGGCGCCCCACGCGCCGGCATTTCCAGCGCTACCTCAACCCCGAGCGCGAGATGGAGCCGGGCGCGGCCGAAGTCACCGGCCTCACTTGGGATTTCCTGCGCGACAAGCCCCTGTTCCACGAGGTGGCGCAGGAGTTCCTCGACTTCATCCGCGGTTCCGAGCTGGTGATCCACAACGCGGCCTTCGACGTCGGGTTCCTGAACGCCGAACTCGCGCGCCTTGGCCCGCAGTACGGCCGAATCGACGACCACGTGAGCGGCGTGCTCGACACGCTGGCGCTGTCGAAGCAGCGCTTCCCCGGCCAGCGCCACTCGCTCGATGCGCTGTGCAAGCGCCTGGGCGTCGACAACGGGCATCGTACGGTCCACGGCGCGCTGCTCGACGCCGAACTGCTCGCGGACGTCTACCTGACGATGACCTCGGGCCAGGGCGAGTTCTCGCTCGGCGCGGAGGCCGGTGAGACTGGGGCGTCGCGTCCCGCGGAAGCCGTGCTCCGGCCCCTGGCCGCCGTGGTGCGCCGGGGCATCCTGCCGGAAGAAGCCGAAGCCCATGCGCAGCGCATGGCGGCCATTGCGAAGAAGGCGGGCGGCACGGTGATCTGGGCGAGCGGTCCGTGAGCTCGACGCTGCTGCTGCAGGCGGTCGACATTGCCATCCCCGGCTACCGAATCCTGCGCATGTTGGGGCAGGGCGGCATGGCCTCGGTGTTCCTAGCCGTGCAGGAATCGCTCGATCGCGAAGTCGCGCTCAAGGTGATGGCACCGGCCTTGGCGGCGACCCCGGAGTTCGCCGAGCGATTCCTGCGCGAGGGCAAGCTCACGGCGAAGCTGCAGCATCCGAACATCGTGACCATCCACGATATCGGCGTTCACAACGGCCTCTTCTATCTGTCTGCCGAGTTCATCCCGCGTGGCACGCTCAAGGAGCGCATCGCGGAGAGGGGGCTGTCGGTGGGCGAGGCTTTGAACGTGCTTGGCGACATCGCTCACGGCCTGGATTACGCGCACGAAAAGGGCGTCGTGCACCGCGACGTCAAGCCGGGCAATGTGCTGTTCCGCAAGGATGGCCGCGCCGTGCTGGCTGATTTCGGCATCGCCAAGGCGATGGACGGCGGCACCAGCTCGACCATGGCGGGCATGTCGGTCGGCACGCCGGACTATATGAGCCCCGAGCAGGCGCGCGGCGAAGCGGTGGACGGACGCTCGGACCTCTACAGCCTCGGCGTGATGCTGTACGAGATGCTTACGGGCCGCCCGCCCTACGAGGCACCCGACGCGTTCTCGGTGGCGCTCTCGCATATCACCGAGCCGATCCCGCCCCTGCCGCCGCAGCATTCGTGGCTGCAGCCGCTGCTCAACGGCTTGATGTCGAAGATGGCGAGCGAACGCTACAACACCGGCGCTGCCGTCCTAGCGGCCGTCCAGCGCCTGCTCCCGACGGCGCCGCCCGGCGCGATCGATGTGCAGGCCTTGGAGGCCCGCGCGGGCACGCCACGTTCGGCCGCGCCCGCCGCGACGCAACAGCGCACCCGCGTCAGCGACATGGGGGGTGACGGGCTCGGCGCCGGCACCTTGCGTCCGCTGCACATCGCTGCCGCCATCGTCGCGTTGACCCTGGTCGGTGCTCTGCTGCGGGTGCCGTGGCGGTCCGTCGAATCCCCTCGGCCTCCGACCATCCCCGCCGCGGAGCCAGCGGAAGACCCGGGCACGGCCCGCTTCGCGGTCCCAGAACCCACGGCGGCGCCGTTGGCGGCTGACGAGATCGATCTCGTCCTGCGCCGAGCGGAGGCTTTGTTGCGCCAGGGCACTCGCAAGGCCCTCGAGGACGGCCAGCCGAATGGTGCGTACGGCCTGCGGCTGGTCGGCGACCAGGACAGTGCCGCCAGCCTGTTTCGCAAGGTCCTTTCCACGGATCCCTCGAACGCGCGCGCGTTGGCGGGTGTCGAAGGGGTGGCCGCGTTCCATCGCCACAACGCGGGCGCGCTTTGCGCTCAGGAAAAGTGGACGGCCTGCGGCCTGTTCGCTCGGCGCGGCCTCGAAGCCGTCCCCGGTGATCCCGAGCTGCTCGAGTTGAAGGACGCTGCCGAGGGCGCGCAGCGCGGGCTCTGAGCCTCAAGTCCGGCGCAGCAGCACCGCAGTGACGTTGTCGCTGCCGCCGCCGTCGAGCGCGGCGGCGATCAGGTGGTCGACGCACTCCTGAGCACTCACATCCTTCTGGGCGATCGCCTTGGCGATCACCGCGTCGTCGACTTCCTCGGTGAGCCCGTCGCTGCAGAGGAGGATGGCCATGCCTGGGCGGAGTTCGCCCGCCACCGTTTCGATGTTGAGTTTGTCGGGCTCGGTGACGCCGAGCGCCTTGGTGACGACATTGCGGTAGGGGTGGCTACGCGCCTGCTCGGGAGTGAGCTGGCCCTGGTCGATCAGCTCCTGCACGTAGCTGTGGTCGGAGGAGACCTGTTGCAGCTTCCCGCCCCAAAGGTAGGCGCGGGAATCGCCCACCCACGCGAGTTCAAAGCGGTGGTTTGGCGCCACGCGCACGGCGACGACCGTGGTCCCCATCGGCATGCTTTCGTTGCGGCGCTTCGACTGGCGGATGATCTCCTCGTTGGCCCGGAGGATGGCCTCGGCCAGAGGCTTGCCCGCTCGAACTTCGCGCACGATGGCATCCCGTGCCAAGGCGCTGGCCACTTCGCCCGAGTCGTGCCCGCCCATGCCGTCCGCCACGAGCCAAAGGCCGAGCTCGGCGTCCCCGTAGTAGGTGTCCTCGTTGAGTTCACGCCGGAGGCCGACGTGGCTGAGGTGGCCGAATTCGATCATCCCGGAATCCTACTCAGAACTCGCCGGCGATGCCCAGCGCGAGCCTGCGTGGGTGATCGCCGTCCAGCATGCGCTCGTGTATACACAGGGTCACGAGTTTTGCCACGCCGCCACCTGCCCGGAGGCCCCATGCATCGCCCTCCTGTCCGCGTCCCCGGCGCTACAAACGCCTCCCGACTTGCCTCCGCGCTCATGGCGTTCGTCGTCTCGCTGGCCGCCGGTGTCTCCGTTCCCGCGGCTGCGCGGGACGGCCCCAGTGTCCGGAACGCTGAAGATCTTCTGGTCGTCGATTGCCTGCTGCCGGGCCAGATCCGCCAGCTGGGGAGGCAGGCAAGCTTCCTCGGCGCTCGCCGACCGATCCGCACCACCCAAGCGGACTGCGAGATCCGCGGGGGCGAGTACGTGGCCCATGACCGCGCGAACTACCAGACCGCGCTGAAGGTGTGGCTGGATGCGGCGATGGGTGGCAGCGCCCAAGCGCAGAACGCCGTCGGCGAGATCTACGCCAAGGGTCTCGGCATCGAGCCGGACTACGGCATGGCCTTCCAGTGGTTCCGGAAGGCCTCCGAGCAGGGCGACAGGCGCGCGATGATCAACCTCGGTTGGCTGTATGAGGAGGGGCTGGGTGTCGAGCAAGACGCGGCGAAGGCGGTGAACCTGTATCGCCAAGGGGCGGGCATCGAGGACCCGCTGCTTTACGCCTCGGTGGTGCGGGTCGAACTCGAGCAGCGCGACGAGCGCATCGAAGGCCTCCAGCAGGATGTGGCCCGGGAACAGTCCGCCGCCGAGGCGCTGCGTGCCGAAGTCTCGACGCTGCGAGCCCGGTTGGCCGAGCGACGTGCCGCCCTTGCCAGCGCGCGCACCGAGCTTGCGGAGACACGGCGGAAGCTCGAATCGGCGAAGCAGTCGGAAGACCCCGCCTTGCAGCGGCTTTTGGAGAACACCTTGGCCGAGCAGGAAGTACAGCTCGGTCGGCAAAGGAACCTGATCGCCTCGCTGGAGCGCCAGGTCGGCGCCGGTGGCGAACGGGTCGCGCGACTCGAGCTGATCGATCCGCCGCTGGTGGCCATGCGTGGCCGACCCGCCGCCGTGGTGCGTGGCGGACCCGGGGAACGCACGATCACCGGCCGCGTCGCCGGTGCGGGCGAGGTGACGAGCGTGACCGTCAACGGTGCTGACGTGCCGCTCAGCGGCACCGGCGTGTTCCAGGCCAAGCTGCAGGCCGTGGCGGCCGGCACGCCCGTCGCGATCCGGGCCACGCGCGCGGATGGCGCCGTCGCGACGTTGGCGTTCACGCTGATGGCGGATCGCGACGATCCGGCCAACGGGGCCGTCGATGGGGGCGTGCCGCTGGCTTCCTTGGGCCGCTACCACGCCCTGGTCATCGGCAACGACCGGTACGCCAGCCCCGACTACCCGGCGCTGCGTAGCGCCGCCAGGGACGCGACGGCGGTCGCCCGCGTGCTCGAGCAGCGCTATGGGTTCGAGACGCAGCTGCTGTTGAACGCATCGAGGCTCGAGATCCTCACGACCCTCGACGCGCTCCGCGGCACGCTTCGCGAGAACGACAACCTGCTCATCTACTACGCGGGCCACGGCGAACTGTCCGAGTCGGGCGAAGGCCACTGGGTGCCCGTCGACGGGCTACCGGAACGATCGGCGTCATGGATTTCGAACCGTGCGCTGAGCGACGTGCTCGACACACTGCCTCCGAAGCGCGTGCTGGTGGTTGCCGACTCCTGCTATTCGGGCACGATGACCCAGACATCGTTGCCGATCGCCGATGCCAGCCTCGACGCCGCCGCGCGCGGGCGTTGGCTGCAGGAGGCCACGGCCGGGCGATCGCGCCTTGCCCTGATGTCCGGGGGCGTGCAACCGGTGCCGGATACCGGGCCCAGCGGGCACAGCTTCTTCGCACGCGCCTTCCTCAACGTGCTCGAGGGCAACCAAGGGCTGCTTGAGGCGACCCGGCTGTTCCAGGACGTGTCGGCCTCATTGGCCCTCGCCACGCTGGACACCAGCGTCGTCCAGGACCCCCAATTCGCCCCGATTCGCTTCGCGGGCCACGAGAGCGGGACCTTCGTGCTGCAGGCGAAGAGCGGCGGCGCCGCGGGCGGGGGCTGAGCCCGGCAGCCTGTGGGCCAAGGGCTGGCGCGATGCCATGGGAGGCTGTAAGATGCGCGGTTCGATCAGCCGCTGCCGTACTGCGGCCGATAGACCACCGGAGAGGTGGCAGAGTGGTCGATTGTACCTGACTCGAAATCAGGCGTACGTTTATAGCGTACCGAGGGTTCGAATCCCTCCCTCTCCGCCAGATCATGAAAGGGCGCCCCTCGCGGGGCGCCTTTTTTTTTGGTGCCACTCAGCGGCTGCGTTGGATCCAACGGTGGGCCGAACGACGGCGCGTTAAACTGCCCGCCCCGTGAACGGAGTACCCCCGATGTCCGAGATCAGCGTGCCAGTGTCGTTCGGCGAACTGCTCGACAAGATCGCCATCCTCGAGATCAAGGCGGAGCGCATCCGCGACGAGGCGAAGCTGGTCAACATCCGCCGCGAGCTCGACGCGCTGCGCGCGACTTGGGCGGCACATCCGGCGTCGCGGGTCGATATTGCCGCACTCCTCGTGGCGCTGAAGGCGGTCAACGAGCGGCTGTGGGTGATCGAGGACGACATCCGCATCAAGGAGAAGGCGCAGGCCTTCGACCAGGAGTTCATCCGCCTCGCCCGTGCCGTCTACTTCGAGAACGACGAGCGCGCCAAGGTGAAGAAGGACATCAACCTCGCGCTCGGCTCGACCTATGTCGAGGAGAAGAGCTACGAGGACTACAAGGTGCCCGGCACGAAGCGCTGATCAGGCGCCGAGGCTGGCGGCGCACGCCTCGAAACGCTCGATGACCTCGTCGATGCCGATAAGGTCCATCACCCCTTCGAACTCGACGCGCTTGCCCCAGGGCAGGCTCGCGGCGGGCTTGCGAAGGAAGCGCTCCGCCGCCTGCGCGTAGTGGTTCGGCGACCAGCGGCGGTCGGAATAGGGGCCGCTGCGTTCGGCGTCGGTGCAGGCGTGCAGGGCGATGACCCGGCAGCCCATCGCGTTCGCCATGTGCACCGGGCCGGAATCGGGGCCGAGCAGGATCGAGGCGCGTCCGCACAGTGCGAGGAAGCGCTTGAAGGTGTCCTTGCCGATCAGGTCGATGACGCGATCGCGTCCGGGCATGGCCACGAGGATGGCATCTCCGACCTCGCGCTCCAGTGCGCTTGGCCCGCCACACAGCACGACGCGCCAGCCGCGCGCCAGCGCCTGCGATGCGACCGCGGCGTAGCGTTCCGGCCTCCAGTTGCGCAGGGGATGGCTCGAGCAGGGCGACACCAGCAGCGTGGGCGTCTCGCCCGGAAGCTGCGTCGAAGCCCAGTCGTGCGCCTCGCCGGGCACGGGCAGGCGCCATTCGACGCGGTCCTGCGGGCATCCGAGCGCTTCCGCGAATTGCCCGAAGGCATCCAGCACGTGGTGGCCGCCGGGAACGATGCGCTCGTTGATGACGAGCCCGTGGCCCTCCTTGCTGCGCGACGTGTCGTAGCCGATGCGGCGGTCTGCGTGCACCAGCGTCGACAGCACGTTCGCGCGGAAGGCGAGCTGCATCTGCAGCAGGGCATCGAATCGACGTCCGGCGAGCGTTGCACGCAGTTGCTTCAGTCCCGACCAGCCCGACTTCTTGTCGAAGACCACGAACTCCACGCCCTCCAGGCCCTTCAGCATCGCCGCCTCGGCCTTGCCGATGATCCAAGTGATGGCGATGTCAGGGCGATGGCGCTGCAGCGTGCGGACCACGGGGACGACATGCGTGGCATCGCCAAGCGCGGACAGCCGCAGGAGGCAGACGGAAGCGGGCGGAGAGGGCACGGGAAGGGCCTTGCTAGACTGCCGCGGATGATAGCGTCCGCGCCCGCCAGCCAACCTGCGCTCCAACTGCATGCCGCCACGGCATGGCGCGATCGTGCGCGGGCCGAGTGGTTCGATGTGTCGCGCTATGGCGCGAACGCCCTGCCGATCGGCGTCGGTGGTCGCGGCGACGCCTGGTACGTGGAAGGGCCGTTCGGCGCCGGGGTGCTGCGCCACTACCGCCGCGGCGGTCTGATGGCCCGGTTCAGCACGCGGCATTACGTGTGGCTGGGCCGGGCTCGCACGCGCTGCGTCCGTGAAGTCGACCTGCTCGAAGCGCTCCTTGCGGCAGGCTTGCCGGTGCCTGCGCCCATTGCGGGGGCGTGGTGGCGAGAGGGGCTGTTTTATCGGGCGGCCCTGCTGATGGCGCGTGTTCCAGTGCGGGCCGATCTGATGACCCTCGTGCACGATGACGTCACCAAGGCGCCGTGGGAGGCCGTGGGCACCGCGCTGGCCCGGTTTCATCGGTTCGGTGCGCACCATCCCGACCTCAATGCGCGCAACGTTCTGCAGCGGGTCGATGGCGGAATCACGGTGATCGACTGGGACCGCGGAACGTCGGGCCATGCGCCGGGACGCTGGTGCGACGACGAGATCGCACGCCTCGAGCGTTCCTTGCTGAAGTACCGGCGCCATGTCACGCCGTTGCAGCTCGCCGAGGGCATGGCCCAGTTGCGCGCGGCTTGGCGCGAGGCGATGGGATAGGGCGCCGGCCCCGCAAGGGGTGACGGCCCCGCCAGCGTGACTCCGGCGCCCGAATCAGCCGATACCGTTGCTCCCTTCCGGGCCTGGCGGGGTTTTCGGCCTATCGTCGCGGAGGCGCCAACGGGGCCGCCATAGAG
>JAIXTZ010000268.1 GCA_027483745.1 Lysobacteraceae bacterium | reverse complement strand
TTCACTTCGTTCCAGTTCACCACGTCCCACCAGGCCGCGATGTAGTCGCCGCGGACGTTGCGGTACTTCAGGTAGTAGGCGTGTTCCCACACGTCGAGGCCCAACACCGGCGTGCCGCGCAGCTCGGCCACGTCCATCAGCGGATTGTCCTGGTTGGGCGTGCTGGTGATGGCGAGCGTGCCATCCGCCTTGACGATGAGCCACGCCCAGCCGGAGCCGAAGCGGGTGGCCGCGGCCTGCGAGAATTGCTGCTTCATGGCGTCCATCGACCCGAACGCGGCAGTGACCGCTGCCGCCAGTTCGGCCGATGGCGCACCGCCCTGCCCGGCCGGCGCCATCACCGTCCAGAACAGGCTGTGGTTGTAGTGGCCGCCGAGGTTGTTGCGCACGCCGGGCGGCAGGGTCGACACGCGGGCGAGCAGCGGCTCGATGGCGCCTTCCTTCAATTCCGGCACGGTGGCGGCCAGCTGGTTCAACCCATTCACCTGCGCGCCGTGGTGGCGCTGGTGGTGGATCGTCATGGTCTCGGCATCGATCGCCGGTTCCAGCGCGTTCGCCGCGTAAGGCAGCGGCGGCAGCGCGTACGGCCCCTGCGCGACGGGCGCTGCGGCCGTGGTGGCGGACGGGGCCTGGGCCGCGACCGGCAGGCCGACGGCGAAGCAGAGCGCGAGAGCGATGGGCGCGAAACGCATGGGGACTCCTGCTGGATTGAGGTGGGCCATCGTGGCCCCGGCGTCGTCGCGGGGGCGTCACGCCGCTGCGCGCGCGGCATGCCGGGGGGCCATACTCGGTCCCGACCCTCCCCCTGCCCCGTCCGCCATGCTCTGGAAACGCGCCCTGTTCTGGGGGCTGATGCCTCTCGCCGCGCCGCAAGGCCTGCACCTCAAGCGCACCGCGCCGCGCTTCGCACCCGCACCAGGACCGCGCGAAGGCCGCGTGGGCGACGGGCCGCCGCTGCATTTGCTCGCGCTCGGCGACTCGGTGATCGATGGCGTCGGCTGCCCGAGCGTCGAGCAGGCCTTGGCGGGACATTTCGCCCGAGAGCTGGCGGGGGTGTTCGATCGTGAAGTGCGATGGCGCGCGCTCGGCCGCACCGGCGCCTGCGTGCGCGAGTTGGGCGAGACGCTGCTTCCCACGGTGCCCGCGGGGCCATGGGACCTCGTGCTGGTCTCGGTGGGCGTGAACGACGTGTCCGGGCTGACGCGCAGCGCCGCCTTCGAACAACGCCTCGTCGAACTCGTGGAGGGCCTGCAATCGCGAGCGCCGCGCGCGACGGTGCTGCTTTGCGGCCTACCGCGCATGCAGCACTTTCCGCTGCTGCCCCAGCCCCTTCGGTTCGCCGCCGGCCTGCGCGCGCAAACGCTGGATGCGCTCGCCGCCCGAGTGGCGGCGCGCCGGGCGGGGGTGCTTCACGAGCCCACCACCTACGTGCCGCGCCCCGACGAGTTCGCCCCCGACGGCTACCACGCCAATGCCGCGACCCAAGGGGCGTGGGCCGCAGTGCTGGCGCGCCGCGTTGCGGCACGCTGGCAGCCGGCCCCGCTCGTTGCGATGGCAGACTAGCGGCCTCGGCCTCCACGCCGCCCCACCCAAGCGCAACGCATGACTCTCGCCCACCACTTCACCCAGCCGGCTTCGGTGCCCGACGGCACCACGCTCACGATCACCCGTCCGGACGACTGGCACCTGCACCTGCGCGACGGCGAATCCTTGAAGGCCGTCCTGCCGCACACCGCCGCGCAGTTCGGCCGCGCCATCGTGATGCCGAACCTCAAGCCGCCGGTGACCACCACCGCGCTGGCGTCCGAGTACCGCGCGCGCATCCTCGCCGCACGCCCGGCCGGCTCGGATTTCGAGCCGCTAATGACGCTCTACCTGACCGACAACACGCCCGGCGACGAGATCCGCCGTGCGAAGGACAGCGGCTTCGTGCACGCGGTGAAGCTCTATCCCGCCGGCGCCACGACCAACTCGGATTCCGGCGTCACCGACCTCAAGCACACCTACAAGGCGCTTGAGGCAATGCAGGACGTGGGCATGGTGCTCGCCATCCACGGCGAGGTGACCGACCGCGACATCGACGTGTTCGACCGCGAGAAGGTCTTCATCGACGAGAAGCTGATCCCGCTGCGACGCGATTTCCCCGGCCTGCGCGTGGTGTTCGAGCACATCACCACCAAGGACGCCGCGGACTACGTGCGCGAGGCCGAAGGCGACATCGCGGCGACGATCACCGCGCACCACCTGCTCTACAACCGCAATGCCATCTTCACCGGCGGCATCCGCCCGCACTACTACTGCCTGCCGGTGCTGAAGCGCGAAGTGCATCGGCAGTCGCTCGTCGCCGCGGCCACATCGGGGAGCGCGCGCTTCTTCCTCGGCACCGATTCCGCGCCGCATGCGAAGGGCGACAAGGAAGCCGACTGCGGCTGCGCCGGCTGCTACACCGCCCTGCACGCGATGGAGCTGTACGCGAGTGCGTTCGAGGCGGCGGGCGCCCTTGATCGGCTCGAGGGCTTCGCCAGCCACTTCGGCCCGGATTTCTACCGTCTGCCGCGGCATGGCTCGCGCGTGCAGCTGCGCAAGGAATCGAACGTGATCCCCTCGGCCTTGCCCTACGGCGCACAGACGCTCGTGCCCCTGGCGGCCGGTGAAACCATGGCGTGGCGCTTCCTCGGCCCGGCCTGAGCCCCCTCCCCCAACCAGGACGCCCCCCAATGCCTGCCGACGCTTCGAACGCGAGCGCCATCCCCTTTCGACAGCTGCGCCTCCGTCCCAAGACCCTGCTGCAGACGTGGCGCATTGGCGACGCCGGCATCGCCCAGGAGTGGCAGTTCTGCGCGGCGATCGAGGGCAAGGGGCTGATGCTTGCACCCCTGCCAGGCCAGAAGATGGCGCCGATCGGGAACGGCGCGCGCTACGGCGTGCAAGGCTTCACGGGGCAGTACGACTTCCAGTTCGAAACCGAGGCCGTGGGCACCTTCGATGCCCCGTTCGTGTACGCCCTGCTGGCGTGGCCGGAAGCCGTGCAAGCCCGTCTGGTGCGCCAGGCGCTGCGCGTGCGGACGCTGCTGCCGGCGCAGCTCTCGCCCCTCACCGCGAAAGGCGACTCACAGGCCGCCTCGGTGCTGGACTTGAGCCCGTCCGGCGCGCTGGTGGAGACCCTGCATCCGATGGGCGACGTCGGCGACGCGCTGCGCATCAGCTTCGTGGTGGACGCCGAGGGCGAGAAGACCCAGATCACCACCGAGGCGGTGATCTGCCATCGCCGCAGCATGGAGGCGCCCAGCCGCGAGCGCTTGGGGCTGAGCTTCCGCGCCCTGCCGAAGACCGAGCGCCTCGTGCTCTCGATCTACCTCAAGGACATCGCCGACACGCTCGACGCGGCCTAAGGTTCGCGGCTCAGCGGCCCACCGTGCGGGCCATGTCGGGCCGCGCCAGTTCGACGTCGGCGTCGAAGCGGCGGCGCAGCTCGCGCGCCAAGGCGTCGCGGGCATCGTCCTCGCCGTGCACGAGCACGGTGTCCGGGCGGCCACCGACGCGGCCATACCAGTCCAGCAGCCCGGCCTGGTCGGCGTGCGCCGACAGCCCGCCCACCGTGTGCCGCTTCGCCCGCACCGGCACCTCGCTGCCGAGCACGCGCACATAGGCGGCGCCGTCCACCAGCCGCCGGCCCAGCGTTCCCGCGGCCTGGTAACCAACGAACACCACGTGGTTACGCTCGAACGGCAGGCGATGGCGCAGGTGGTGGCGCACGCGGCCGCCGTTGGCCATGCCCGAGCCGGCAATGATGATGGCCCCGCTCTCGATGCGATTGATGGCCATCGAGTCCTCGGTGCTGTCGGTCAGGTGCAGGTTCTTCAGCCGCAGCGGATGGGGCGTCGTCGCGAAAACGCGCGCTGCCTCCTCGTCGAAGAGTTCCGCATGCCGCTCGTAGACGCCGAGCACCTTGGTGGCCATGGGGCTGTCGAGGAAGACCTGCCAACGGCCGAGGCCCCAGTCGTCGAAGTGCTGGGCGAAGGCGTAGAGCAGTTCCTGCGTGCGGCCGACGGCGAAGGCCGGGATGACGACGTTGCCGCGATCGCGCCACGCTTCGTCGAAGATCTCGCCGAGCTCAGTGACGGTGGCGGCGCGCTCGCGGTGCAGGCGACCGCCGTAGGTGGATTCGAGCAGCAGCAGGTCGGCGTGCGGCACGGGCGCGGCATCGCGCAGGATTGGCGTGCCATTCGGCCCGAGGTCGCCGGAGAACACGAGGGTCCGGCGCGTGCC
>JAIXTZ010000291.1 GCA_027483745.1 Lysobacteraceae bacterium | reverse complement strand
TCACCGAGGATGGCCATCGCAGCCCGTGGTCGCACGCGTTCCTGTTCACGGGCGAGCGCGCCGACGGCCATCACTGGGTGATCGAATCCGACCTCGATCTGCGTTCGCGCAACCTCCGCTTGGGGGCGCAGGAGAATTGGCTGGAGCGCTACTTCGACGACGAGGCCTACCCGAACCTCGCCGTGCTCGACTTCGGCCTCGATGGCGACGCCACGCGGCGCGTGCTTTGCCAAGGCCTCGACCTCGTCGCCGGGGCCTCGCATTACTCGCTGAAGGAGATCTTGGGCACGCTGTTCGCGCTGCCGTCGGCCTCGCTCCGCCGTCGTCGCAATCTGCTCGCCTCGGAAGGAGCGCTGTATTGCTCGGCGATGGTGCAGCACTGCTTCGACGCGGTGGACCTCCGCTTCCGTCCGCACATCGACGGAAAGAACCTCACACCCCACGACATCGCGCGGGCCGAGGCCCCGCACACGGCGTGGCAGCGGCTGCGCGAACCCCAGCCCGGCCAGAAGACCCGGCTGCGCCGCTACCGCGAGGCCGGGAAGTCACTGCTGGCGTCGATGTCCGCCTGAGCTCCGCCGCGGCGCGGCTCTTCGCCGTGCGATCAGCCGAGCGGCGGCGCGTCTGCGTCGCCGGGCCTGCCGACGTAGTCCACATGGGCTCGCAGCGGGCGCAAGGGCATCAGGGTCTGGGCCACGACCCCGCGCGGCACGGTCTCGAGCTTGAGCACGCCGTACTCCTCGGGCCATTCGCCGCGCGGCGCCCGCTTGAAGGTGCCCATCAGCATGTCGACCAGCGGCAGGTGGATCGCATAGTTGCGGTCGACCCAGGCCGGATCGCGGACGTGGTGCCAGTGGTGGTATCGGGGCGTCACCAGCACGTACTCGAGCCAGCCGAAGTCGATGCGCAGGTTGGCGTGCGCCAGTACGGCCTGCAGTCCGACGAGGATCACATAGGCGTTGATGGCCTCGGCCGAGAAGCCCGCGAGGACCAGCGGCGTCAGGACCGCGGTGCGCGTCAGCAGCACCTCGACGATGTGCGTGCGCGAGCCGGCCAGCCAGTCCATGTGCCGGCTGGAATGATGGACGGCGTGGAAGCGCCACAGGAACGGAATGCGGTGGTAGGCACGATGCAGGCCCGCCTGCGCCGCATCGGCGAGGAAGACCGCCAGCAAGAACTGCAGCCAGACCGGCAGCGACTGCACGGCGGCCTTCAGCCCCTCGTTCGCCACGAGCGCATCCATCGCCGTGGTCGACGCGGTCGCGGCGATCAGCAGGAACTGCACCGCGACGTGGCTGATGAAGTAGTACGTCAAGTCAGTGCGCCACCCTGGGCGCAGCGGCGACATCGGCCGCACCGCCAGCAGTCGCTCGATTGGCACGAAGACGATCGTCGAGAAGAACAGCGAGATCACGAACCAGTCGAGGCCCAGCGAATACGGCGTCTGCAGGATCGGATCGAACTGCACCGAGGCCCCGCCAAGCAGGGAGGCCAGCGCCGCGCTGCACACGCCCACCAGCGCCACGCGCCGGGCCCGGCCGCGCAGGATCGACACCGTGCCCAGGACGAACGCCGCGACGATGCCCGCCAGCAGCAGGTGTCGGGCGAACGTCTCGCTGTACACGGCGCGGAAATCCCGGCTGGTGAGCAAGTCGGGGAAATGGAAGCAAAGCACCCCCAGAACCGAGAGCACGCCGAGTCCGGCGGACATCGACGCCAGCCAAGAGCGGCGCGGCGTCACCACACGAGGTCGTCCGGCACCTGGTACTGCGGATCGGCGTACTCGTCGCTGCCCGGCGGCGCGTTCGGGTCGACCTCCAGCGCGATGGCGTCCGCGAAGATCGCCTTGGCCTCGGCCAGCACGGCCGCCGTGACCAGCAGGTAGCGCCCGTTGCTCTGCACCACGCCCAGCTCGCCGGCGTTGAGGGCCTTCAGCTGGTCGGGCGTCACGTGGATGCGCTTGATCTTCCCCCCATAGGGGAAATGCCGCGCGTGCTCGGCGGCCGCATCGTTCAGCGCCTTGCCCACGAGGAAGGCATCCAGCTTCGCCTTTGCCTCGCGGCGGACGCGCGCCGCCTCCTGCTTGGCCTGTTCCGCGGCGATGCGCTCGCGCTTCTCGGTCTCCGCGCGCAGCGCGTAGGCCTTGGCGAGATCGATCTCCTCCTGGGTGCGCGGCTTGCCGCCGCCGCGATGCTCGGGGCGCGGGCCCCGGGGGCCGCGCCCGTCACGAGCCGCATTCGGCTTGCCGCCACGGGGTTCGGCACCCGGCGGGCGACCTCCGGCCGGCCGATGCTCACGCTTCGGTTCGGGTTTGCGCTCGGTGCGCTCGGGTTTCGGCGCCGGCTTGAAGCCGAGGCCGAGCAGCTGGTCTTTCAGGCTGTCGCTCATGGGGGTCAGTAGTGCGGCGGCGGCGGCTCGCTGGCCGGGTCGGCCATCAGCGCGCGGCGTAGTTGCTTGAGGTCGTCGAGCACGCGGGTGAGGAGCTCGCGGTTCTTCTGGCCTTCGATGCGCGCATCGGCCAGGGCTTCGGAAAGCTCCTGCATCGCGTGCTCCTGGAAAGCCAGGCGGGTTTCGAGCTCGGTGAGCCGGCGGTCGGCGGTGGTGTCGCGGTCAGGGCTGGGCATTCGGCTTCGGGGGGAGGAGGCTGCGCCCCCGGCCGATGCCGTAGTACGCGAGGCCTGCTTCTTCCACTTCCTTGGGGTCGTAGACGTTCCGGCCGTCGAAGACGACGCCGGCCTGCAAAGTGTGCCTCAAAGCGTCGAAGTCCGGGCTCCAGAAGGCCTTCCACTCCGTGACCACCACCAGCGCATCGGCCCCCGCGAGCGCCTCCTCGGGCGTCGGGCACAGGGCCAGGTCCTCCCGCTCACCGAAGATCCGCCGCGCCTCGTCCATCGCCTCGGGGTCGTGCGCCTGCACCCGCGCGCCGGCCTCCCAGAGCTGTTGCAGCAGCGTACGGCTGGAGGCCTCACGCATGTCGTCGGTGTTGGGCTTGAAGGCGAGGCCCCACACGGCGAACGTCCGGCCTCGCACGTTTCCGCCGAAATGCCGCGAGATCAGCTCGAAGAGCTTGCCCTTCTGGCGATCGTTGACGCCCTCCACCGCCTCGAGGATGCGCGCGTCGTAGCCGTGCTGCCGCGCCGTGCGCTCGAGTGCCTGCACGTCCTTCGGGAAGCAGCTGCCGCCGTAGCCGGCGCCGGGATAGATGAAGTGCCAGCCGATGCGCGGATCGGAGCCGATGCCATGGCGCACCGCTTCGATGTCGGCGCCGACGCGCTCGGCGATGTTGGCCATCTCGTTCATGAAGCTGATCTTGGTCGCCAGCATCGCGTTGGCGGCGTATTTGGTCAGCTCGGCCGAGCGTTCGTCCATGACGATGACGCGCTCGTGGTTGCGGTTGAACGGGGCGTACAACCGCTTCATCTTCTCGATCGCACCGGCGTCGCGACTGCCGAGGATGATCCGATCGGGGCGCAGGCAATCGGCGACCGCCGCGCCCTCCTTCAGGAACTCCGGGTTCGAGACGACGTGGAACTCGATGTCCGCGCCGCGCGCGGCGAGCTCGGCGGCCACCACCTCGCGGACGCGGTCGGCCGTGCCCACCGGGACGGTGCTCTTGTTGACGATGACGGTGGGCTGGGCGATATGGCGGCCCAGCGTGCGCGCCACCGCGAGCACGTGGCGCAGATCGGCGCTGCCGTCCTCGTCGGGCGGCGTGCCAACCGCGATGAACACGATTCGCGCGTGGGCGATGGCGACGCCCGCGTCGGTGGTGAAGTCGAGTCGCCCCACGCGGTGGTTGTTGCGGACGAGGTCATCGAGACCGGGCTCGAAGATCGGGATCCGGCCTTCGCGCAAGCCGGCGATCTTCGCGGCGTCGACGTCCACGCAGACGACCTGGTGGCCGACCTCCGCGAGGCAGGCGCCGGTGACCAGCCCCACGTACCCCGTTCCAAACACGCTGACGCGCATGCACCGCTCCGAATGGCTGAACGCAGGCGGCACTCTAGCGGCCGAACGTGTCGATTGGCAGCGCGCGCGTGGCCGGCGCCCACGAGCACCAGGCCGCCACAACCGCAATTGCTTCTCATCGCCAAACCCCTTAAGGCTTCGCGAGCGTACTGTGACCTAGACTCCGCGCCCAAGTGCTCAGCCCGTCCGCTGCCCCGCCCATGAGTGAACCGCAATCCATCCCTCTCCCCTTGAGCGTGGTCGTTCCCGCCTTCAACGAACAGGGCAACGTCGGCCGGCTGGTCGACGAGGTGGCCGAGGCCCTGCGCGGCCGGATCGCTTTCGAGATGGTTTTCGTGGACGACGCCTCGAAGGACGGAACCCTGGAGGAGCTCCGGCAGGCGCAGCAGCGTCATCCGGAGCTTCGCGTCCTGTCCCACGCGCAGCAGAGCGGCCAAAGCACGGCGATACGCAACGGCATCAAGGCCGCGCGCGGCGAATGGATCGCCACGCTCGACGGCGACGGGCAAAACGACCCCGCCGACATCCGCCTGCTGCTGGCCACGCGCACCATCTCCGACGCCGGGACGAAGTGCTTCGCCGGCTGGCGCACCACGCGGCGCGACAACGCCGGGAAGCGCATCAGCTCGCGCATTGCGAACGCCGTCCGTTCCCGGCTGCTGCGCGACGCCACACCGGACACCGGCTGCGGCCTGAAGCTTTTCGAACGCGAGGCCTTCCTCGACCTGCCCTACTTCGACCACATGCACCGCTACCTCCCTGCGCTGTTCCAGCGCGCCGGCTGGAAGACGGTGAGCGTGCCGGTGAACCACCGCGAGCGCGGCGC
>JAIXTZ010000151.1 GCA_027483745.1 Lysobacteraceae bacterium | reverse complement strand
CGCGGTGGTGAAAGCGCAGCGCCAGGAGCTGACCGCCGACGAGATCACCAAGCACCTCGAGACCGGCAAGCAGGTGACCAAGCTCGCCCTCGTGCTCGACGACCACGTCAGCTTCGTGCTCGGCGAGGACCTCATCGTCCGCAAGCTGAAGTTCCTCGACGGCGCCGTCGACCAGCTCGAGAACACCGAGCGCGACTCGCTGGCTGCCGAGCTCGACGCGCGCTACGCGCTGTTCAGCGCCGAGCTGCACACGCTGTTCGGTGTGCTGGAGAAGGCGCTGAAGCTCAGCCGCGTCGACTGATCCGCGGCGGCCGATCGATTCGAATTCCCCGCCATGACGGCGGGTCACCGTGCCGTCGCCCTCGCGTCGGCCATTCCACCAAGGAGCGTCACCATGAACCGCACCACCCTCTCGGCCCTGATGGGCCTCGCCCTCGCCGCCGCCCCCGCTGCTCAGGCGGCCGATTCGGCCCTGTCCTATACCTACGTTGAGGCGCATTACAACACCCTCGATGTCGATGTCGTCGATGACCTCGACCTCAGCGGCAATGGTGGCGGCATCAATGCCAGCCTCGCGTTTGGCGAAAGCGACTTCTACGGCTTTGCCGGCTACGAAACCGTGAGCGGCGAGTTCGAGGACGTCGACTTCGACCTTGGCCGCCTGACTGGCGGCGTTGGCTACGCGCTGCCGATCGACGAGCGCTTGCACGCCCTCGGCGAAGTGGCGTACGTCGACTACCGCGGCGAAGCCTCGCGCGCCGGAGAGAGCGAGGACGCCAACGTCGATGGCTACCGCGTGAGCGTCGGCCTGCGCGGCCTGATGGCCGACAACCTCGAAGGCATCGCGAAGATCGGCTATACGCTCGTCGAGGATTCGGGCTACACGCTGTTCGACGGTGCGGTGGCTGAGATGGGCGTTCGTTGGCACATCGATCGGGCATGGTCGGCGGGTCTGTCGACGGAGCTCGGCGACGGCATCAATAGCTTCAAGCTCGGTCTCCGCCTGCAGTGGTGATCTGTGATCGAGGCCGGTCGCCGTCCAAGTGACCGTGCCTCGGGCCGCTGATGACGCCCCGCTCCGGCGGGGCGTCGCTTTTTCGGCCGCCCGGCGCACGCCGACCGGGCCGCTAGGGCAGGCTAGACTGCCGTCCGTTCATCGCCGATCCGGCGGGTGCGTTCCATGACTGCTGCCGACCTGCCCAACGAAAACGACCGACGCCTCGACGCCCCGGCCTTCGCGCCCGAGGGCGGCGCGCATCGGGCGGCGTGTCGCTGCGGCAGCGCGTCGCCGGCATGAGTCCGAACCTGCGTTCGATCTTCGGCCGGGATCCTGCGCCCGACGCCTCGCGCGAAAGCCTGCGCCTCGACGTCCTGCTTCCCGATGGGTCATCGGTGCCGCTGCATCGCGTCCGTGATCGTCGCGCGCGCCGGTTGCGCCTGACGGTCAGCGAGCGCGGTGTTCGCCTGTCGGTGCCATGGCGCGTTTCCGAGCGCGTCGCCCAGGCGTTCGTCCAGGACCATGCCGGATGGATCGCCGCGCAATGGCAGCGCTTCCGCGACACCCGCGTGCCCGTGGCCTGGCAGTTCGGCGCCGTCGATGCGCTGCCGCTCCATGGCGACTCGCTGCCGGTGGCGTGGGTCGAGGCGCGCAGCGCGCGCATCGAGCGTGTCGATTCGGACGATCCCGCGAGCGTGATGGCGGGTGCCGCCCGTCTCCGCTTCCACGCGCCACGCGCGGCGTCGCCGGCGTCGTTGCGCCGTGCGTTGCTCGAGTTCTACGTCGCGGAGGCCCGTGCGGCGATTCATCGCTGGCTGCCGGCCTACCTCCCCGGCCTGCCGCGTCCGCCGCGGGAGTTCCGCGTGCGTGCCCTGTCGTCGCTGTGGGGCAGCCTGGCGCCGGACGGCACCGTCTCGCTCGATCTCTCGCTCGTGCTCGGACCGCCCGCGGCCTTCGAATACGTGCTCGTGCATGAGCTCTGCCACCTCATCCACGCCAACCACTCGGCGTCGTTCTGGCACGAGGTCGAATCGCGCTGTCCCGGCTGGCGCGACGTGCGCCGTTTCCTTCGCAGCGACGGCGGACTCGCCCTCAAGGCGCAACTCCGCGCTTTGTCCCGGGCTTGAGCGGCGCCTGAATCGTCCCCATGGTTGGGACTTCCGCGACCCTCCGCCTCGCGTCACGCTGGGGTCGCCCCCGCTACCCCCGAAGGTCCACCATGTCCCGAGCCCCGCTGCTCTCGCTCACCGCGCTTCGCGTCCTCGCCGTCACGGCCATTTCCTTCTCGCTCCTCACCGCGTGTGGCGGGGCACAGGATGCCGCCGAGGAGACCGCCAGCGAGGCGGTGGCGGAAGCGGCCATCGAGTCCATGACCGACGCCGAGGTCGATATCGAGGATGGCGGCCAGACCGTCTCCGGCGTCGACGAGCAGGGGCGCGCCTTCTCCGCTTCGCAGGGCGAAGCGGCGACGATCCCCGCCGATTTCCCGTCCGACGTGCTGGTGCCGGAGGGCCTCGTGCTCGACACCTCGATGGTGGTGGGCGGCAGCGCCTTCATCGGCGGCACGATGTCCGGTGACCTGGCGGATCTGGCCGCACGTGTCGATGCGCACATGAAGGGCGCGGGATGGACGTCGGTGATGGCGATGAGCGAGGCCGGTTCCAGCACGCTGCTCTGGCAGCGCGACGAACGCAGCGTCAGCTACGTGATCGAAGCCAAGCCGGACGGCCAGCTTGGCGTGGCGATCAGCCACGCCGTCGAAGAAGAGGCCCCGGAGGCGGGCAGCGCGCCCTAATCGCGCAGGAAATCCCGCAGCAGCGCGCCGATCTCCGGCGCGCGTTCCATGTGCACGTGGTGCCCGCCCTCGAGCACGTGGAGGGTCGCGTCGCGCAGGCAGGCCACGCGCTCGGCGCGCAGCGACGGCGGGAAATAGGGCGGTGACGGCTCCGCCGCCACCAGCAGCGTCGGTGCCTCGATGGCGTGCAGGATCGCGCGGATCGCCGCTTCCGGCAGGCGCGTCGACGAGGGCAGGCGCAGGCGCGGGTCGGAACGCCACGACCAGCCGCCCGGCACCGCTTGCAGGTTGCGTTCGACGATCAGTCGCGCGTCCGCTTCGCGCATCGGCGTGGCCTGCAGGCGCGCGGCGAGTGCGGTGTCGATGTCCTTGATCACGCGGGGCGCGTCGTCGTGGCGCGCGTCCAGCGCGCGCCGGGCCGCCACCGCTTCGCGCAGGCGCGTGCCGGCGCTCTCCGCCGGGCCACCCAGCGGCCCGAGGCCTTCGACCAGGGCCAGTTTCGCGACGCGTTCCGGCGCCGCGGCGGCCAACGTGCTGGCGAGCGTGGCGCCCATCGAGTGCCCGAGCAGATGGGCGTGCTTCCAGCCGAGCGCGTCGAGCGCGTCGAGCACGTCGTGCAGCCAGTCCACGTAGACGTAGTCGTAGCCGGCGGCGCGATGCGCGGAAGCCCCATGCCCGGGGAGGTCGAGCGCGACGACATCGAAACCCTCGAGCGAGGCCGCCAGCGGCACGAAGCTCGCGGCGTTGTCGAGCCAGCCGTGCAGTGCCAGCAGCTTCGGGCCGTCGGGATCGCCGAAGCGCAGGGCGGCGAGCTCGCCGCGACCGCCGGGCAGGTGGATCTCACGCATCGGACCAGCCCGCCAGGTGTCGGCGCAGCAGCGCGGCCAGGGCGTCGACGTGCGCGGCATCGTCGTTCAAGGCCTGCACGTAGCGCAGCGCGGTGCCGCCCGCCTCGACGTACGCGTGGGCATTCTCGACCGCGATTTCCTCCAGCGTTTCCAGGCAGTCCACCGCGAAGCCCGGGCAGACCACGTCGATGGTGCCGGACTTCTCCCGGCCCCACTGCTCGAGGGTCTTGTCGGTGTAGGGCTGCAGCCAGGGCTCGCGGCCGAAGCGCGACTGGAAGGTCAGCGCCCACTCGTTCTCGCCGAGGCCCAGCGCCGCGGCGATCGCTTCCGCACTTGCGCGGCACTGCGCGGCATACGGGTCGCCACCGGCGACGAAGCGCTGCGGGATGCCGTGGAAGCTCATCAGCAGGCGGTCGCCGCGGCCGTTCTTGGCCCAGTGGGCGCGGATGCTGTCCGCCACCGCGGCCACCCAGCCGGCGTCGCGGTGGTAGTCCTGGATCAGGCGCAGTTCGGGCTGGCGGCGCCAGCGCAGCACTTCGCGCATGACCGCGTCGTGCGAGCTCGCCGAGGTGCTGGCGGCGTACTGCGGGTACAGCGGCAGCACCACGAAGCGGCGGCAGCCGTCGGCCTCCATCGCGCGCATGACGTCCGGAACGGACGGGTTGCCGTAGCGCATGGCCAGCCGCACGTCCACGCCGGGCAGCGCCTGCGCGACGCCTTTCGTGAGGCGCTGGGACAGCGCCAGCAGCGGCGAGCCTTCCGGCGTCCAGATGCCAGCGTAGTTCTTCGCCACCTTCGGCGAACGCAGCGGCAGGATGATGAAGTGCAGCACCGGGCACCACAGCCAGCGCGTCAGGTCCACGACCCGGTGGTCATGGAGGAATTCGGCCAGATAGCGGCGGACGGCGGCCGGCGTGGGCGCGTCGGGCGTGCCGAGGTTGACCAGCAGGACGCCGGTGCGGCCCGCGTCCTCGTTGGGCGTGGCGGGCGGCGCGGGGCGGAAGGCCGTGTGCATGCGGGTTCGGCGTCGGAGGCGGGGGGCCATTATGATCGGCGCGCGCGTCACGGTCGGGTTCATGCCCCGCTCAAGCGCGGTTTTCCACACTCGATCGTCCCCAATCCCCAAGGAGCGCCCCATGCGCCTGGTGCTGACCGCCCTGCTGGCCCTGATGCTGCCCTTCGCCGCGAATGCGCAGGAGAGGGAGATCGAACGCGCCGACAACGCCGTCCGCGTGCTCTCCGAGATCCTTGCCATCCCCGAGGAGTCCATCCCCGAGCGCCTGCTGCGCGAGGCCGAAGCCATCGCCGTGATGCCGGACGTGGTCAAGGCTGGGCTCGTGTTCGGCGGCCGCGGCGGCAAGGGCCTGATGGCCGTGCGCGGCAGCGACGGCAGCTGGTCGAACCCGACCTTCATCACCCTCGGCGGCGGCAGCTTCGGCTTCCAGGCCGGCGTGCAGTCCGCCGACGTCGTGCTGGTGTTCCGCAACCGCCGCGGTGTCGACAACATCGTCAACGGCAAGTTCACCCTCGGCGCCGACGCGTCGGTGGCCGCCGGCCCGGTGGGCCGCAGCGCCCAGGCCAGCACCGACGGCCAGCTCAAGGCCGAGATCTACAGCTACTCGCGCGCCCGGGGACTGTTTGCCGGAATCGCGCTCGATGGCGCCGTCATTGCCATCGACAACCGCGCCAACCGCCGCGTCTACGGTCGCGACGTCACCGCGCGCATGATTCTCGAGAACCGCGTGCGCCCGCAGGTCGATGCCGTCGTCGGCTTCCGCGACAAGCTCGAGGAAGCCAGCGCGCAGGCCGCGCGCTGAACCCCGCCGGCGGCCTTCGGGCCGTCAAGCGGACGGGCTATCCTTGGCCCCTGACTTCGGAGCACGTCCATGCTGGGATTCCGCGAACTCGTCATCATCCTCCTGATCGTGCTGGTGGTTT
>JAIXTZ010000006.1 GCA_027483745.1 Lysobacteraceae bacterium | reverse complement strand
TCCCGAGCTCCATCGATGACGTACATCCCCAGTCCCCTTCGTTTTTCCACCAAGGCCTCGTCGGCCAGTTCCTGATAGGCGCGTGACACGGTGATCGGATTGAGCTGGTAGTCGGCGGCGACCTGGCGCACCGAAGGCAGGGCATCCCCCTCCTTCAGCTCGCCGTCGAGCACCATCGCGACGACGCGCTCCTTGAGCTGCCGGTAGATCGGCGTGCTGTCACTCCAGGTGATGCTCATCAGGGGGCTCCCACGCTGGCGCGCTTCCCGAACGAGAAGAAAGGCATCGCGTGCGGAGAGCGCGCACGGCTCTGGCCGTCGCGGGCGTCGGCCTGCGCGATGGCGGCGACGGCCTGCTGGCTGGCGTCGGCGGCCAGGCTGCCCGGGCGGGGCGGTTCACCCAAGGCGTAGCCGAGCGAGGTCACGCCGGCGGCGAGGACCAGGGCGCTCAGGCTGTTGCGGAGGCGGGTGTTCATGGCGGGACCTCAGTGAGGTGGGTGGGTGGTGTTGTAGGTAACTATAACACCAGTTTTTTGCCAGTCAACGCCCCGCACACAGGAAATGAGCAAACTGATGGCATAGACCGGCAGCGCGCCGGTTCCACTGAGGAGAAGGCAATGAAGGCTTGGATTGGCGCCCTGGCGCTGGTGGTCGGACTGGGTGCGGGCGGATACGCCGCCGACGCCCAGGCGGGCGTGCTGGACCACGAGTTCCGCCGGCTGGCCGGACAGGAGCGGGTGAAGCTCTCGCAGGCTTATGCGGGGCAGGTGCTGCTGGTGGTCAACACCGCGAGCAAGTGCGGCTTCACCCCGCAGTACGAGGGCCTCGAGGCGCTGCACCAGACGTATTCGCCGCAGGGGTTCGCGGTGCTTGGCTTTCCGTCGAACGACTTCATGGGCCAGGAGCCGGGCAGCGAAGCGGAGATCCAGGAATTCTGCACGCTGACTTACGGCGTGAAGTTCCCGATGTTCGAGAAGGTCGTCGTGCGCGGTTCGGAAGCCACGCCGTTCTACCGCGAATTGGCGGCGGCCACCGGTGACCAACCCGGTTGGAACTTCCACAAGTACTTGATCGGCCGCGACGGCACGGTGGTCGCGAGTTTCGGCAGCCGCACCAAGCCGGATGCGCCGGAGCTGGTGGAAGCGATCGAGAAAGCCCTCGCCGCGCCGAAGCCCTGAGGGCTCAGACGCGCTTCAGCACGGCTTCGATCATCCAGCCCAGCACGGGGATGTGGCGGAAGAGTCCCTCCGCCGCATTCCAGCAGTCCTGGTGGTAAACGACGCGGCCTTGCGCGTCGAAACGCAGGTGCGAGAGGCCGATGCTCTCGGTGTCCTGGCCCTTCTTGAAGCGCTTGAAGCGGATCACCATGCGCCAGCGCAACAGGTATTCGCCTTCGGGATTGCGCGTGCTGTCGATGATGTCGACGCGGCAGTGTTCGACCGCCTCGGCGCTTTCGCGCAGGTAGTGCGCGAGAGCCTCTCGGCCGACAACGGTCTTCAGCGTGTCGTTGAACCAGACGTCCTCGGCATAGGTCGCGGGCAGCAGGCGCTCGATGCGGTCGGCCGCAAAGCTGGAGAAAAACGCCGCGAAGGCATCGAGGGCGCGGGCTTCCGCGTCGCTGCCAGCTGCGGGAGGATGCGAATGGCGGCGTCGTGCCGCGTCCAAGGCTGAGAAGGTGTCCATGAGCGGATTGGAGCGCGAGGCGCGTCGGGAGTACATGACGGTACAGGACCTGTACCAGCCGCCGCTGCCGCGCGCCGCGGTGTGGTTGACGTGGGCCGGTCTTCTGCCCTTCCTCGCGGCGATCGCGGCGTGGGCGGCGGGCGGCGTGCTCGACGAGGCTCGCGCCTTGTCGATTGGCAGCAAGGCTTTTCTCGTTTACTCGGCGGTGATCCTCAGCTTCCTCGGCGGCGTGCGCTGGGGGCGCGTGATGAGTGCCGGCGGTGGTGCGCCGGGCTACGTGCTGTCGGTGTTGCCCAGTCTGTGGGCCTTCCCGGCGCTGTTTCTGCCCGCCTTCTACGCCCTCGCCGCGCTTGCCGCCGGCTTCGGGCTGGCGCTTTGGTTCGACACCCGGGCCGACGCCTTGCCCGCCACGCCGGGCTTCCGCCAGCTTCGGCGGCAGATCTCCGCCGCGGCCATCGCTGCCCACGGGGTGGCGATGGGGCTGTGCTGGCACTTCGGCGGCGGGCTTGCCCCGGCCTGAGCGGCGCATTGCCGAAGCCCGCCGTCGGGGCCACAATCGGCGGCCCGCCGCGTCCGTGGCGGTTCCGACTGATGGAGTCCGTTCCCCCATGCTGAACACCCGTTCCCTGGCCGCCACCGCCCTCTTGGGCCTCTGCGTCTACGCCGCGCCGGCCTTCGCCCAGAACCCGACCGCCGCCCCGGCCCCCGCCGAAGCGCCGGCCACGCTGCAGCTGCCGGCCGTTGAGGGCCTGCGCACCGACAACGAGAAGATCAGCTACATGATCGGCCTGCAGATGGCCACCAGCCTCCAGCAGGTGAAGGACTACGTGGACCCGGCGACGCTCGCCAAGGCCATCGAAGCCGGCCTCTCGGGCGAAGGCAAGCTGATGACCGATGCGCAGGCGCAGGAAGTGGGCATGGCGTTCGGCCAGTTCATGCAGCGCAAGCAGGCGGCGCTGATCGCCGAGCAGGGCGCGAAGAACCTCGCCGAAGGCGAAGCCTTCCTGGCCTCGAACAAAACCAAGGCCGGCGTCCGCACGACGGAGAGCGGCCTGCAGTTCCAGGTCGTGCGCGCCGGTGCCGGCGCCAAGCCGACGGCGGCCGATACGGTGAAGGTGCACTACCGCGGCACGCTGCTCGACGGCAAGGAGTTCGACAGCTCCTACGCCCGCAACGAGCCCGCCACCTTCCCGCTGGCCGGCGTGATCCCGGGCTGGACCGAAGGCGTGCAGCTGATGCCGGTGGGGGCCAAGTACGTCTTCTGGATCCCGGCCGCGCTGGCCTACGGTCCGAACGGTGCCGGCCAGGACATCCCGCCGAACGCCACGCTGAAGTTCGAAGTCGAGCTGCTTGAGATCGTGAAACAGGACGCCGCGACGCCGGCTCAGTAAGCCGCTCGCCGCGCTGTCATGGAAAGGCCGCGGTTCGCCGCGGCCTTTCTGCGTTCAGGGGCACGTGGCTCAGTCGAGGTCGCCGGCGCCACAGCGCGGTGCGACAGCGTCCCCAGGCACCAGCGACCACCTGCGGCGATTCGCGAGGCCCACGTCGACCACGCGCGAGGCGTCGACGCAGCGGGGAACGGTGTCGGTGCGCGCGAGCACCCAGCGCTCGCCGGGCGACGCGCTGAGCCACGGCACCGCGGCACGCCACTGCGCTTTGCCGGAGGCCTTGAACCCGAAATCGGCTACCGGCCGGTCCGCCTGCAGGCGCATTTGTTCCGTCCACGCGACCAGGGCCAGCTCGGCGTCCGCAGGAAGGTGCGCCGCCACCGCCGCCATCACCGTGCGGCCTGAGCTGCTCGGGTCCAGCGCGGGACGCAGCACGAGGCCATAGCTGGTCCAGACGATGGCCGTCAGTGCGAGCAGGCCGGGAACGACGCGCTTCGTGCGTGTGGCGAGCACCGCGACGAGGCCGAGGGCGCCGGCGACGAAGAGGCCGAGGAACACGGTGTGGACGTCGCCGTCCGCGATGCCGCGGGGCGCCGCGAGGCGCTCCGACCAGGCGTCCGGCCCCACGAGTCCGGCCAGACCGACCAGGGCCAGCAAGGAGGCCAGGCCGGCGCCGTAGCCGAAGAGCGTGCGACGAACGCCGACGCGCTCGAGCAGCGCGCCGAGGAACGGCGCGGCGGCGATGCACAGCACCGGCAGCGCCGGGAAGATGTAGACCCCGCGCTTGCCCGGGCTGGCCGAGAAGAACAGCAGCACCATGAGCACCCAGGCGAGCAGGGTGATCAAGACCGGATCACCCTCGCGCAGGCGTCGCCACCATGCGGGCGCCAGCCACGGCAGCAGCAGGACCCCCGGCAGCCAGAGCGAGGCGACGACCTCCGTGTAGTACCACCACGGTTTGATGTGGTGCCAGGCGTTGAAGTAACGCTCGCCGGTCTGCTTGAACAGCAACTCGGCGACGTAGGCCTTCAGTTCGGGGTTCTGCTCCCGCATCACTTCGACAGCCAAGGGCGCGAGCCACACCGCCGCACCGGCGACGAAGGCCGGCAGGACCAGGGACCAGCGCACCCGCCATGGGCCGCGCGGAGCGCCCGGCAGCGGCAGGGCGCCGCGACGTTCGAGGATGAAGGCTGGCAGCAGCATCAGCAGGGGCAGGAATCCGACGCCCTTGGTCACCGTGCCCAAGCCAGCGAGGAACGCCCCAAACCACAGCCAGCGCGGCGAATGCCCGAGGAACAGGTGCCGCCCCATCGCCCACACGGCGCCGATGATCATGGCCACGACCACCATGTCGATCTGCGCGCGCTTCGCCTGCAAGCCGAACTGCAGGCACAGCGCCAGGGCGACGGAGGCCGCCATGCCGGCCTGCGGCCCCCAGAGACGGCGCGCGAGGTCGTACACCAGCCACAGGGTCAGCACGCCGGCGAGCAGCGACGGCAGCAGGAAGGCGATGCGGAGATCGCCGAGCAGCGCGTAGGCGCTGGCCTGCAGCCACATGAAGACCGGGGGCTTCTCGGCGTAGATCTCGCTGCCCCGATGCGGCACCAGCCAGCGCCCGGTGTCCACCATGTCCTGCGCCATCATGGCGAAGCGGGGTTCATCCGGCGGCGTGGGTTCGCGCAGGCCGATGCCAGCGCCCAGCACGAGGAAGGCCGCGAGCAGCCAGAGGACCAGCCGGCGCTCAGGACTTAGCACGGGATTCCTCGCTGCCGGAGGTACCGGCCTTGTCCCAGCCGCGGTGGCGGATGTCGAGCCACAGGCTGTAGCAGGCGGTGAAGGTGGGGAACAGGTTCTGCAGCACGCCGACGGAATCGCGCTTGTTGGAGAACAGGAAGTACGAGAGCACCATCAGGCTGCCGAGGATGCTCATG
>JAIXTZ010000348.1 GCA_027483745.1 Lysobacteraceae bacterium | reverse complement strand
TTCAGGTGCATCTTCGTGTGGAAGATGTTCTCCTGGTAGACGTTCACGTCGATCATCTCGTACTTCGACTTGATGGGCTTCGCGAGGAAGTCCTGGATCGAGTTGATGCGATGGTCGATGTAGTGCTTCGTGCCCTTCACGTCGCGGGTGAAGCCACGGACGCGGTAGTCCATGATCACGATGTCGGACTCGAAGCTCTCGATCAGGTAGTTCAGGGCCTTCAGCGGCGAGATGACGCCGCAGGTCGCCACGTCGATGTCGGCGCGGAAGGTCGCGATGCCGTTGTGCGGGTGCGTTTCCGGGTAGGTGTGCACCGTGATGTGCGACTTGTCGAGGTGCGCGACCACCGAGGCCTCCGGGGCCTCGTCGTGCTCGACGACGGCGTCGGAGATGATCTCCTTGCCCGCGGCCTTCTTGTCGATGACCGGCTCCTCGCTGATGAGGATCGTCACGGAGGCGCCCTGCGGGTCGTAGTCCTGGCGGGCCACGTTCAGGATGTTGGCGCCGATGATCTCGGCGACGTCGGTCAGGATCTGGGTCAGGCGCTCGGCGTTGTACGCCTCGTCGATGTACTCGATATAGCGCTGGCGCTGCTCCTCGGTAACGGCATAGCAGACGTCGTAGATGTTGAAGCTCAGCGCCTTGGTCAGGTTGTTGAAACCTTGCAGGCGGAGGCGCGGCAGCGGCTTGACCACGGCGGGGGTCCTTGAGGAGGGGTGGCGCTTGAGGGGCCGGGATTATCGGGCAATGTGCCCCGGGGGGCCACCCTTCCGGGCCGGGCGGTCGAAAATGCGATTGAATCCACAGTCCCGGGGGCCATAAGCTAAGGAAACGCTTCGAAGGGACATTCCATGATCCAGACCGCCTCCGCCACCCTGCTGACCCCGACGGTCCGCTCGCCGGTGGCCAGCTCGCCACTGGACCTCGACAAGGCCACGCTGGCGCGCTTCCTCGACCAGTGCCACCGACGCAAGTACCCGAACCGCACGGACGTGTTCCGCCCGGGCGATGCGGCGACGACGCTGTATTACGTGGTCTCCGGCTCGGTCAGCGTGATCAGCGAGGAATCCGAGGACCGGGAGCTGGTGCTGAGCTACGCCAACCCCGGCGACTTCGTCGGCGAAATGGGCCTGTTCGTGAAGGCCGACAAGCGCGTGGTCACCTTGCGCACGCGCTCGCCGGTCGAATTGGCCGAGATCAGCTACGAGCGCCTGCACCAACTGCTGACCGGACCGCTGGCGGCCGACGCGCCCAAACTGCTCTACGTCATCGGCGCCCAGCTTTCCAAGCGCCTGCTCGAAACCAGCCGCAAGGCCAGCCGCCTCGCCTTCCTCGACGTCGGCAGCCGCATCGTCCGTGCACTGCACGACCTCTGCCAAGAGCCCGACGCGATGAGCCACCCGCAGGGCACGCAGCTCCGCGTGTCGCGCCAAGAGCTGGCGCGGATCGTGGGCTGCTCCCGCGAGATGGCCGGCCGCGTGCTCAAGCAGCTGCAGGAGCAGGGCCTGCTGCACGCCCGCGGCAAGACCATCGTGGTTTACGGCACCCGCTGAAGCGGGACCCGGCGGCGCCCTCGTGGCGCCGCGCTGCACTCAGTCGAACAGCGCGCGCAGGGCCTCGCCGGGCTCCTCGGCGCGCATGAAGGCTTCGCCGACGAGGAAGGCATGCACGCCGGCGGCGCGCATCGTTTCGACGTCCGCCCGGGCAAGGATGCCGCTCTCGGTGACCAGGCGACGGTCCGCCGGCACCGAGGTCTTCATGCCCAGCGTCGCCTCGAGCGACACCTCGAAGGTGCGCAGGTTGCGGTTGTTGATGCCGATCAGCGGAGAGGCCGTCTGCAGCGCGCGCTCGAGTTCGTCGGCGTCGTGCACTTCGACCAGCACGTCCAGGCCCAGGCCCATCGCGAGGTTGCTGAACCCCGCGAGCTGCGCGTCGTCCAGCGCCGCGACGATCAGCAGCACGGCATCGGCGCCAAGCGCGCGGGCCTCGTGGATCTGGTACTCGTCGACGGTGAAATCCTTGCGCAGCACCGGCAGCGCGCAAGCGGCGCGGGCCTGCACGAGGTAGTCGTCGTGGCCTTGGAAGAAATCCACGTCGGTCAGCACCGACAGGCAGGCCGCACCGCCGCGCTGGTAGCTGGCGGCGATGTCGGCAGGACGGAAGTCGGCGCGCAGCACGCCCTTCGACGGGCTCGCCTTCTTGACCTCGGCGATCACCGCGGCATGGCCGGCGGCGATCTTGGCCTCGAGCGCGGCGGCGAAACCACGCACCGGCGAGGCGTCGCGGGCCCGCGCAACGACGTCCGCGAACGGCGTACGAGCGCGGCGCTCGGCCACTTCCTCGGCCTTGCGGGCGAGGATTTTCTGCAGGACGTCGCTCATGCCGCCACTCCCGATGCCTTCGCATTCGTCAGCGCGACGAACTGGTCGAGCTTGGCCCGCGGCGTGCCCTTCGCCATTTCGGCGCGGGCACGGGCCAAACCATCCTGGATGCTCACCGCCACGCCGGCGGCGTAGAGCGCGGCGCCCGCATTCAACGCGACGACGTCGGCCGCCGGGCCGCCGCGGCCATCGATGGCTTCCAGCAGCATGGCCTTCGAGGCCTGCGGATCGTCGACGCGCAGCGCCGACAGCGGCGCGCGCTGCAAGCCGAAGTCCTCCGGCGCGATCTCGTACTCGCTGATCTCGCCGTTGTGCAGCTCGCCGACCAGCGTGCGCTCACCGAGCGAGATCTCGTCGACGCCGTCGCGGCCCCAGACCACCAGGGCGCGCTTGCTGCCCAGCTTCTTCAGCACGCGGGCCTGGATGCCGACGAGGTCGGGGTGGAACACGCCCATCAGGATGTTCGGCGCACCGGCCGGATTGGTCAGCGGCCCGAGGATGTTGAACAGCGTGCGGACGGCCATTTCGCGGCGCACCGGCGCGACGTTCTTCATCGCCGGATGGTGGATGGGCGCGTACATGAAACCCATGCCGCTCTCGGCGAGGCAGGCCGCGACCTGCGCCGGCGGCAGCTCGATGGCGCAGCCGAGCGCCTCGAGCACGTCGGCGCTGCCCGACTTCGAGCTGACGCTGCGATTGCCGTGCTTCGCCACCACGGCGCCGGCCGCTGCCGCGACGAACATGCTCGCGGTCGAGATGTTGAAGGTATGCGCGCCATCCCCGCCCGTGCCGACGATATCGACGAAGTGCGTGGCATCCGCCACGTCAACCTTGGCCGAGAACTCACGCATCACTTCCGCGGCACCGGCGATCTCGCCAACCGTCTCCTTCCGCACCCGGAGGGCAATGAAGATGGCCGCGGTCATCACCGGCGAGACGTCGCCGCGCATGACCTGGCGCATCAGGTCGATCATCTCGTCGTGGAAGATCTCGCGGTGCTCGATGACGCGCTGGAGCGCCTGCTGAGGGGAAATCGGCATGGGTCAGGTGTCGTCGCTGGTTTCGATATCGATGGTGATGTGCGTCGGGGCGGCTTCGGCCATGGCGTCGAGGTCGGCCAGCGTCTTGCCGTCGAGCGCCGTCGCGAACTCGGCGTCGGTGAGCGGGCGGCCGCGCTGCTCGGCCAACTTGGCCCGCACCTGCGCGAGCTTCATGTGCAGGGCGAGCTTCGCCGCATCGCCCATGCCCGCCTCGAGCGAAACCAGGCTGTCGGCGAAGGCCTTCGCGCTGGAGCCGTCGAAGCGGTCCACGGCGCCGGCCTGCGCCGACGCCGCGAAGGACAGCAGGGCAAGAACGAGCAGGACGGCGCGCATCAGCGGCGCTCGATGAAATTCTTCAGCAGCGCGTGGCCGTGCTGCGTGAGGATGGACTCGGGATGGAACTGCACGCCCTCCACGGGGAACTCGCGATGGCGCAGGCCCATGATCTCGTCGATACCACCGGCCTCAGCCTCGGTCCACGCCGTGACTTCGAGCGATGCGGGCAGCGTCTCCTGCTTCACCACGAGCGAGTGGTAACGCGTCGCCTCGAAGGGGTCTGGCAGCCCGGCGAACACGCCCTGGCCGCCGTGGCGGATCATCGAGGTCTTGCCGTGCATGATCACCTTGGCGCGCACCACGTCGCCGCCGAAGGCCTGACCGAGCGACTGGTGGCCGAGGCAGACGCCGAACACCGGGATGCGCGGGCCCAGCGTCTTCATCACTTCGACCGAAACGCCTGCCTCGTTCGGCGTGCAGGGCCCGGGCGAGATGACGATGCGGTCGGGCTTGAGCGCGTCGATCTGCGCGACGGTGAGCTCGTCGTTGCGGACGACACGCACCTCTTCACCCAGCTCTTGCAGATACTGCACGAGGTTGAAGGTGAAGCTGTCGTAGTTGTCGATCATCAGCAGCACGGGGCGCTCCGGGACGGGGCGAGGGGGGACGGCGCGG
>JAIXTZ010000278.1 GCA_027483745.1 Lysobacteraceae bacterium | reverse complement strand
GTCAAGCCGGAGATCGACGAAACCCTCAAGCTGGCCCGCCAGGGCCTCGAGGACTACGTCGAGAACGGCCAGGACCCGGCCCAGCTCGAACTGTGCGCCAACGGGCTCGCCCAGGTGCATGGCGCGCTGCGCATGGTCGAGCTCTACGGCGCGGCGATGGTCGCGGAGGAAATGCATGCGCTCGCGAAGGCGCTGATCGCCGGCGGCATTGACGATCGCGACAACGCCTTCAGCGCGCTGATGCGCGGCATCATGCAGTTGCCCGACTACCTCGAGCGCCTGCAGACTGGGTTCCGCGATATCCCGCTGGTGCTGCTGCCGCTGCTCAACGACCTGCGAGGCGCGCGCGGCGAAAAGGGCGTGTCCGAGGCGATGCTGTTCTCGCCGAACCTCGGCATCGATCTCCCCGCGTCCGCCCGCGGTCCCGGCACCCCGCTCCCCGTCGATCAGGTGAAGCGCCGCGCGGAGATCGCCAGCCAGCTGTTCCAGGGCTCGCTGCTGAAGTGGCTGAAGGACGGCGACGCGGGCTCCGCGCGCGACCTCGCCGACGTCTGCCTGCAGATGGTCGAGTTCACCAGCGCCGAATCGGCGCGCCGCTTGTTCTGGGTGGCGTCCGCGCTGCTCGACGCGGCGGCCCGCGGCATCTTCCCCGTGGAGCGCACCCACCAGCAGGCCCTCGCCCGCATCGAGCGCGAGATCAAGCGCCTCGCCACCGAGGGCGATGCGGCCTTCCGCACCCAGCCGCCGCTCGAGCTGACGCGCCAGTTGCTCTACTTCATCGCCCATGCCCCGGAGAAATCCGGCCGCCTCGGTGAGGTCAACGCCGCGTTCGCCCTCGAGAGCTACATGCCCAGCGAGCGCGAGGTGGAGCACGCGCGAAGCGCGATGGCCGGCCACAACCGTGCCCTGCTGTCGACGGTCACCAATGCGATCAAGGAAGACTTGCTGCGCGTGAAGGACGCGCTCGACCTGCACATGCGCGCGCCGGCGGGCGTTGTCGCCGAGATCGGTGGCCAGATCGAGACCCTGGATCGCGTCAAGGAGACCTTGGGCGTGCTCGGTCTCGGCGTGCCGCAGCGCGTCGTGCGCGATCAGCTCGCCACGATGCATGCGATCGCCGGCGGTCATCGCGCGCCGGACGAGTCCGCGCTGCTCGACATCGCCGGTGCGCTGCTTTACGTCGAAGCGATGCTCGACGACCAGGTTGCGCGCCTGGGTGACGGCGAGGTCGATGCCAACGCGCCGCAGCCGCTGCTGCCGGCCGCCGAGGCGCGCGCGGTGCTCGACGTGGTCGCCCGGGAGGCGTTGAGCAATTTCAGCAACGCGCGCGGCTGCTTCGTCGCTTTCGTGGAAACGCACTGGGACCACACGCGCCTGCAGGACGTCGCTCCGCTGCTCTCGGAGGTCGCCGGCGCCCTCCGAATTCTCGAAGTCCCCGCCGCTGTCGACTTGCTCACCGCGATCTCGCGCTTCACGCTTGAAGAGCTCGTTGCCAAGCGCCGCGTGCCGACGGGCCACCAGCTCGACCGACTCGCCGACGCGTTGGCCTCGCTCGAGTATTTCCTCGAAGCGGTGCGCGACCGACGCCCGAATCCCGACCAGATCCTGCAGATCGCCCGCGAGAGCCTCGCCGCCATCGGCTACTGGCCCTTGCCCGCGGCCCCCGCTCCGGCGCCGGTCGCGGCTACGCCCGCGCCCTCTGCGCCGACGTTCGAACCGCCGATCACCGAAACCGTCGCGGAATCGATCGTCCCCGTAGATCCGACGCTGGTCGCCGCCATCGAAGCCGCCGTGCCAGCGTTCGACGAGCCTGTCGCGTCCGCCGCCCCGATCCAAGCCGCGCCGCCCGCGGCACCGGCACCGGCACCGGCACCGGCACCGGCACCGGCACCGGCACCGGCACCGGCACCCGTCGTACCTGCTCTGGCGGCCAAGGTCAGCGCCCCGGTCGTCGGCGAACGCCTGCCGGGCTACGACGTCGCCTCGAACGAGGACGTCGATGCCGAGATCCAGGAAGTGTTCCTCGAGGAGTTCTCCGAGGAGATCGACAACCTCGCCACGCTGCTGCCGGCTTGGGGTTCGAAGCTCGACAACGTCGACGCGCTCCGCCCGATCCGTCGCGTCTTCCACACGCTGAAGGGGTCCGGCCGCTTGGTGGGCGCGAAGACGCTCGGCGAGTTCAGCTGGAAGATCGAGAACATGCTCAATCGCGTGCTCGATGGCACGCGGCCGCCGACGCAGGCGGTGTACGACATCGTCGCCGAGTCCGCGCGCGTGCTTCCTGACCTGCGCTCGGCGCTGGCTGGCGAAGAGCGCTATGCGGATCTCGAGGGCCTGAAGGCCATCGCCGATCGCGTGGCCGCCGGCGAAGACGCCCGTTACGTCGCTCCGGCCGCGCACGAGCCCGAAGCCGCGCCCGACGCTGCGGCGGTCGAGGAGGCCATCGACGTGCCAGCGACCGGCGAGGCGCCGGCTCCCGCGGTGCCGCCGCCGCTTCCCGAGCTTCCGCCCTACCAGACGGCCGTTGCGGCCGCGAGCGCTTGGCCGATGTTGCCGGCCTACGAGGCCGTCCCCGAGGCGGTATCGTTCGCGCTGGACCCGGTGCTGCTCGAGATCTTGCGTCCGGAAGTGGAAGGGCATCTCGAGGTCGTCGAGGAATGGCTGGCGCGCTCCGAGTCGCTCGGGCCGCAGCGCGTCGAGGAGCGCCTGCTGCGTTCCGTGCACACGATGAACGGCGCCTTCGCGATGACCGAAGTGAGCGCCATCACGGGAGTCACGTCGCCGCTCGAGGGATTGCTGAAGCGCGTGATTTCGGCGCAGATGGTGCCGGGGGCCGACGATGTGGTGCTCGTGCGGCAGGCCACCTACGCCGTCCGCCAGACCCTGGATGCGTTGGCCGAGCCGGAGGCGCGCCTGCCCCAGTTTCCGGCGCTCGCCGCTGCGCTCCAGGCGGCCCGCGATGCGCTGCCCGAGCCCGGCTCGCCGGTTATCAGCTTTGGCGAAGAGGACACGATCCTCGCCGTCGACATGGGGGGGATCGACACCGCCGAATTGCCGCGCTTCGACGCTGCGGCGGAAGGGCCCGCCGATCCTGTCACCCCGGCGGATGCCGAGGACCCCGAACGATTGACGCTGGATTCGTTCCTCGAGGCACCGTTGCCGCTGCAGTTCGATATCGTCGAGGGCGAGGCGGTGACGGGGCATACCCCGGCGCTGCCGCCGGCCGACGACCGCGCCGAGGAGGCCGAATACGCCGCCTTGGTCGCCGGGCTGCGGAGCGCCGCTGACGCAGAGGCGACTGCAGCCGCCGAGCAGGCGGCTCGGGAGCGGTTCGAGCGCGAAGAAGCCGAGCGTGTTATCGCCGGGAACGCGGCGCGCGAACAGGCTGAACGCGATGCGATGGCGGCTGCTGAGGCCGCAATGGCCACGGCCATCGCCGAAGCTGCCGCCGCTGAAGCTGCCGCCGCCGAAGCTGCCGCCGCCGAAGCTGCCGCCGCCGAAGCTGCCGCCGCCGAAGCTGCCGCCGCCGAAGCTGCCGCCGCCGAAGCTGCCGCCG
>JAIXTZ010000214.1 GCA_027483745.1 Lysobacteraceae bacterium | reverse complement strand
TTCAGCGGCACTTCCTTCTGCAGCGCGCGGGAGATCTCGTCCTCCACGCCGTTCAGGTCGAACAGCGGCCTCTCGCCCGCGTAATGCTCGATCCGCCCGGCCAAATCGGGCATGAACTGGCCGGCGAAGCGCAGCAGCCGTTCATGCGTCTCGCGGGAATCCACCAGCACCCGGTCGATCTGGTGGCTCATCATGTCGCGTAGCGTGCGCATCGGCAGCGACAGGTCCTCGTAGATCCGGGCACCGACCGGGGTACTCAGCGAGGCCTCGCGGATCAACTGCCACGCAAGCCGCAGGTAGGCCACGTCGGCCTCCAGCGCGTCGCGATCCAGCCCCTCGGCATTGGTACGGACGATGAAGCCCATGCCGCTGCCTTCGGCCAGCTCGGTCACCAGCCCTTTCAACCGCGCGCGCTCGGCGTCGTCCTCGATGCGCGCGGAGACGCCGATCACCTTCGAATACGGCAGCAGCACGAGGTAGCGAGACGGGATGCTCACCTGGGTGGTGAGCCGGGCGCCCTTGCTGCCGATCGGGTCCTTCACGACCTGGACGACGATCTCCTGGCCCTCGTGCACCAGCGAGGTGATTGACGGCGGCGGGGCCGGCGGCCCCAGCTCCTCGCTCTCGGAAGGCTGCACCTGCGGGACGCGGACGATGTCGGAGGCGTGCAGGAAGGCCGCACGTTCGAGGCCAAGCTCGACGAAAGCCGCCTGCATGCCCGGCATGACGCGCTGCACGCGGCCCTTGTAGAGGTTGCCGACCACGCCGCGGCGCAAACTGCGTTCGATGTGCAACTCCTGCAGCATGCCCTGCTCGGCAAGCGCCACGCGGGTTTCGCGCGGGGTGACGTTGATCAGGATCTCGGCGCTCAAATCGTCACTCCGTGGCGGCGCAGCAGCGCGGCCGTCTCGAACAGGGGCAGGCCCATCACCCCGCTGTAGCTGCCGGAGAGATGGGCGATGAAGGCGGCGGCGCGGCCCTGGATGGCGTACCCACCCGCCTTCCCCTGCCACTCGCCGCTGGCGAGGTAGGCCTCGATCGTCGCGTCGTCCAGCGCGGCGAAGGTCACCTCCGACAGCGACCTGGCCGAGGCCTCGCCGCCAGCGTGGAGCAGCCAGACCACCGTGGCCACGGCGTGGGTCCGCCCGGAAAGACGGCGCAGCATGCGGGCGGCGTCGGCGGCGTCGGCGGGCTTGCCGAAGACTTCGTCATCGAGGATCACCTCGGTGTCGGCGGCCAGCACCCGTGCGCCAGGCACCGCCATCACCTCGACCAGGCCGGCCCCGGCCTTCTCGCGGGCCACCCGATTGACGTAGTCGAGGGCCGGCTCGCCCGGCTGGCGGAGCTCGGGCACGTCGACATCGAGGAGACCGGGGGCGAAGCCGAGCTGCTGGAGGAGCGCGAGGCGGCGCGGCGATTGGGACGCGAGATAAAGCATTCCCCAAGCATAGCCGCCCGTTCAGGCCGCAGGCACGCTAGCCTTGCATCATGAAGCGGCCACTTCCCCAACGCCGAGGCGTCTGGACCGACCTGCTGATGGCGGCGGTCCTGCTGTCGTGTGGCAACGCCGCGATGGCCCTGAGCGAGGATCGCCGCTTCAGCGATTTCGCCATCGACAACTGGACCGTCGCCGATGGCCTGCCGCAGGTGGCGGTGCAAAGCGTCGCCCAGGACGGAGACGGCTACCTTTGGGTGGGGACGCAATCGTCGATCGCGCGCTTCGACGGCGTGCGCTTCGAATCCTTCGACCGTCGCCGCACCGGCGGCATCGACACGTCGATGGCCGAATCGAGCTACCGCTCGCGCGATGGCGACGTCTGGTTCGCCAACCGGACGGGCGCCCTGCAGGTCCGACGCGACCGCGTCACGCGCATCGCCGCTGCTGGCACCGGCGTTCCCGTGCAGTCCATTACCGAATGGCCGGCGGGGCGGATGCTCTTTGGGACCTCGCGCGGCCTCTACGAGCAGGACGGCGAGACGCTGGTGCCCGCCGGCCTCGAGGGCATGGACATCGGCGCGCTGGTGTCGGACGGCCCGGTGCTGTGGATCGGCGCGCGCGGGCGCCTGCTTCGCCGGGAGGGGGAACAGACCCGCAGCATCCCGCTGCCGGGCGGCGAGGACCTGCGCATCACCCATCTGCTCCCGCGCGGTGGGACGCTTTGGATCGCCACCCCCCACGGGCTGTGGCGGATGGTGGGCGATGCCTCCCCGGAGCCGTTCAACCCGATCCCGGAGCTCGGTCGGCTGCCCATCGAAACGCTCTGCGCGGACAGCGGCGGAAGCCTGTGGATCAGCACGGCGCCGCGCCTCTACCGGCTCCGCTCGAGCGGCCAACTCGACGCCATCCAGGACTCGGCGTTCGTCCGCAATCCTTGGGTGAACACCTGCTTCGAGGACCGCGAAGGCAACCTGTGGCTGGGCAGCCAGACGGAGAGCCTGTTCCGGGCCTGGGACGGCCTGGTGTCGCGCCTCACCGAAGCCGATGGCCTCGACGATCCGTTCGTCTGGTCGCTCGAGGACGATGGCCTGGGCGGTGTCCTCGTCGGAACGAATTCGGGCCTGTCGCTGTGGCGGGACGGCCGCACGGAAACGCTCGTGCCCGGGACGGCGCTGCCCGACGCCGCGGTCTACGAGCTGGCGCGGCTGCCCGAGGACCGGCTGTGGATCGGCACGCGGGGGGGGCTTCGCGAGTGGTCCAACGACCGGCTGAGCCTGCCGCCGGGCGCCGAAGCCCTCGAGGGCACGCAAGTGAACGTCATCGCGCCGTCGACGGCCGCGATCTGGGTGGGGACGACCAACGGCCTGTTCCGCTCGACCGCCCGACAGGGCCTGCGCCCCGTCGGCGAAGGGGCGTTCGAGGGGTCGGCCCTGCGCGTGCGCTCCCTGCTGCCGATGGACGATGACCGCGCCTTGGTCGGTACCGAGGACGGCCTGCGCTACGTCGATGGCGCCCAAGTCAGCGTGCCGGACTGGGCACGCGACCTGCGCGGGCGAATGGTGACCAGCCTGCTTCGCTTGCCCAATGGCCTGCTGGTGGCCGGAACGCTCGATTCCGGTCTCACGCTCGTCGCCGGGGAGCGGGCGATCGCGCTCGACGAAGGCCTGCCCACGCTGAACGCGTGGACCTTGCGGATCCACGACGAGTGGCTCTACGTGAGCTCGATCGAAGGGCTGTACCGCCTGCCGCTGTCCGGCCTGCCCGACCCCACCACCACGGACGCCGACGCCGCGCATGGCGCCGAAGTCGGCGCCTCGTGGGTCCTCTCGATGGCGGGTCGGAACCAGAGCGGCCAGCGGGCGCGCTGCTGCAATGGCGGCGCGCGCTCACGCGCCCTGCTGGTCGGCGCGCAGCTCTGGCTGCCGTCCATCTCGGGCGTGCTGCGCGTCGACCTCGACGCCATCGGCAGCAGCGGGACCGAGCCGCTCGTCCACGTCGAATCGGCGACCCACGGGGATCGGCGCCACGCGCCGGACGCCGGGCCACTCGTTCTGGACGGCGAACTGCGCGACCTGCGTTTCGATTTCACCGCGCTGCACTTCCGAAGCCCGCGCGCCATGCGCTTCGAGTACCGACTCGACGGCTACGACCGCGACTGGATCGACGCCGGCGAGCGCCGCAGCGCGTTCTACACCAACCTGCCGCCGGGGGACTTCCGCTTCCGGGTGCGGGCGCGGGACGAGTTCGGCAAGTCCGTGCAAGCCGGCAATCCGCTCGATGTTCGCGTCGAACCGCGATGGGCGGAGCGCCCCGAGGTGAGGGTGCTGGGACTGGCGGCGGCCCTCCTCCTGCTGGTCGTCGGCGTGGTGCTCGGCCAGCGCCGCCAACGGGTCCGGACGGAGCGCCTGCAGGCCCTCGTCGACGAACGCACGGCGCAGTGGCAGCGCGCGAACGAACGGCTTGCGCAAGCGAACGCGGTACTCGCCGTCGAGAGCCAGACCGACACCCTGACGGGGCTGCCGAACCGTCGCGCCGTTTTCCAGCAGATGCCGGCGATGCTCGCTCGGCACCCCGAAGGCGTGGTGCTGGCCCTGGTCGACATCGACCACTTCAAGCGATTCAACGACGAGTACGGGCATGCGGCCGGCGATACGGTGCTCCGTGACTTCGCCGCCTTCCTCCGCAGGGCGACGCGCGAGGGCGACCTACTCGCACGCTGGGGCGGCGAGGAATTCATCATCGTCTTCGGCGGCCTGCGCGAGGATGCGGTCGCTTCGCGCATGACGCGCCTGCTCGATGACGGACACAGCCTCAACTTCGATCTCGGCACGGAGCGGCCGCTGACGCTGACCTTCTCCGTGGGCTGGACGAGGCATCCCTTGGGCACCAGCGCGCAATCCGATTGGGCGCATGCGCTGGAGCTCGCCGACGCCGCGCTCTACCAGGCCAAGGCCAGCGGAAGGGACACGTGGGTGGGCCTGACCGCCGGCCCGCACATCGGCGATGCCGCGCTCGGCGGCCATCCGGGCAAGCGCATCGCCGAACTCGTCGGCGAGGGCCGCCTGCAGTGGCAGAACCTGCGCCCCCGGCTGGCGACGGTCCCGCGCGGGGAACGCTCCGCCTAGGCGCGGTGGTACGGGTGGTTGCCGAGGATCGAGCAGGCCCGGTAGAGCTGCTCGGCCACCAGCAGGCGCACCAGCATGTGCGGCAGCGTCATCGGCCCGAGGGCCCAGCGCTCGTCGGCGCGGGCCCAGACGTCGGGCGCATGCCCCTCGGGGCCACCGATCAGGAAGGCGAGATCGCGGCCCTGCTGGCGCCACGCGGCGAGGCGCTCGGCGAGCTGCTCGGAGGTGTAGGGCTTGCCGCGGCCATCGAGCGCGACGACCCAGGCGTTTTTCGGCAGCGCGGCCAGCACGCGCTCACCCTCGTCCTGCATGGCGCGCGCCGGGTCGCGGCCCTTGCCACGCATTCCCGGTGCCACTTCGACGAGGTCCAGCGGCAGTTCGCGCGATAGGCGCTTGGTGTAGTCGGCGTAGCCCTCGGCCACCCAGCCGGGCGGCCGTTCACCGACGGCGATCAGCTTCGCTTTCAGGCGATCAGGCTTCCGGCGGCTGGTCGCCGACCGTCCACAGGC
>JAIXTZ010000178.1 GCA_027483745.1 Lysobacteraceae bacterium | reverse complement strand
TTCTATCTGCAGCCCGGCGAACTGCTGAAGCTGAGTGTGCCGATGATGGTGGCCTGGTTCCTCCACCAGGCCCACCTGCCGCCGCAGTGGCGCACGCTGGGCATTACCGCCGCGATCATCGGCTTGCCGGTCGGCCTCACCATCCTGCAGCCCGACTTCGGTACGGGCCTGCTGGTCGGGGCCTCGGGCGTGTTCGCCGTCTTCCTCGCCGGCATCGCCTGGTGGCGCATCGGGCTGTTCGCCGGCCTTGGCCTCGCCGCGCTGCCGGTGGGCTGGCAGTTCCTGATGCCCTACCAGCGCGACCGCATCCTCACCTTCCTCGACCCGGAATCCGACCCGCTCGGCACCGGCTGGAACATCATCCAGTCGAAGATCGCCATCGGCTCCGGCGGCGCGACCGGCAAGGGTTGGGGGCAGGGCACCCAGGCGCACCTCGACTTCCTGCCCGAGCACACCACGGATTTCGTTTTCTCGGTGTACTCGGAGGAATTCGGCTGGCTCGGCGTGCTGGTGCTGCTGGCGCTGTACTTCTTCGTCGTGGCGCGCTCCCTGTGGCTGGCCTCGCAGGCCCGCGACACCTACGGCCGCCTGCTGGCTGGCGCGCTGGCGCTGACCTTCTCCGTCTACGTGATCGTGAATGCCGGCATGGTCGCCGGCTTCCTGCCCGTCGTCGGCGTGCCGATGCCCCTGCTGAGCTACGGCGGCACGTCGGCGGTATCGCTGTTGGCCGGCTTCGGCATGGTGATGGCGGCGGGTGCGCATCGGCGCACCTGGGGCGGCTGAGGCGACCGGGCAAGGCGCAGGCGTTGAGCGCCACGGCCGGCATGCGAGGCTGGCCCGCCCCGTTACCTTCCCTATGGTCTGCCCGGCGGCCCGCTCGAAGGGTACGTCCGTGTACCTCGAGCGGCGGCGCATCCATGCGCCGCCCTCCGGGCTATCGCCTGAGCACCGCGTCGGGGCTCCTTATTCGCCTCGCATGCCGGCCGTGGCGCTGGCGCGGCGCTCCACAACCCACTCCGCGACCCTTAGCACGTGCAAGCACCTCGCGAGATGGCGGACGTGTCGCAAGCCTTCAAACTTGCGGGGAACTCGCGACCTTGCGCGGGGCGGCCCGCGTGCGGCGAATAAGGAGCCCCGGCGCGCTGTTGAGGCGCAAGCCCCGAAGGGGGCGCGCAGGGATGCGCGATCGGCTCAAGGGGCAGGAGCCCCCTTTGAGCCGACCGCCGGAAATCTCGCCTAGAAGGTGACGGGGCGGGCCAGACGCACACGGGCCGCTCAGCGCACCGGTCGCGAGCTCTCCTCGCACAGCCCCCATGTGCCCGCATGGTAAATTCCGCAACACAGCGCGACCTTCCTCGCGCGGATGTCCCGGCCTGATCCCGATGCGTTTCGCCCTGCTGTCCGCCGCGCTGCTCGCGGCCCTCGCCCTCCCGGCTTCGGCCGCCGAGACCGACCCCGCGGCGAAGGCGGCCTTCATCGCCGAAGCCGGCGCCAAGTACGGGCTCACCGATGCCGAGATCGAGGGCTGGCTGGCGAAGGCCACGTACCAGCAGAGCATCGTCAATGCGATGTCGCGTCCTGCCGAGCGCGTGAAGCCGTGGAAGGACTACCGCCCGATCTTCATCACCGATGCCCGCGTGGATGGCGGCCGACGCTTCCTCGCCGAGCATCGCGAGGCGCTGCAGAAGGTCGAGGACGACACCGGCGTGCCGAAGCAGTACATCGTCGCGATCATCGGCGTCGAGACGGCCTATGGCCGCATCACCGGCAGCTTCGAAGTGCTGGATGCCCTGTACACGCTGGGTTTCCACTACCCGGAGCTCGGCAACCCGGAGCGCGAGGCGATGCGCGGCGCGTTCTTCCGCGACGAACTGGCGCAGTCGCTGCTGCTGGCGCGCGAGGAGGGCATCGACATCCCGGCGCAGAAGGGCAGCTATGCCGGCGCGATGGGCTGGGGCCAGTTCATGCCGTCGAGCTACCGCGCCTATGCGAAGGACGGCGACGGCGACGGCAAGCGCGATCTCTTCGGCTCGCTGCCGGACGTGTTCGCCTCGATCGCCAACTACTTCATCGCGCACGGTTGGGAGAAGGGCCATCCGGTCGTTGCGCGCGCCACGGCGAACGAGGGCGCGGCCTTCGTGCCGCCCGATCTTGAACCGCGCTACGGCCTGGCCGAGCTGGGCGAGAAGGGCTTCCGCCCGGCCGAGGCGCAGGGCCATGACGCGCCGGCGACGCTGGTGACGCTGGAGGGTGTGGAGGGCACCGAGCACTGGCTGGGCTTCCGCAACTTCTACGTGATCACCCGCTACAACCGTTCGCCGATGTACGCCTTGGCCGTGCACCAGCTGGCCGACGAAATCATCGCAGGCGACGCCGCCCCGTGATGTCGCGCGTCGCCGGCCTCGTCGTCGCCTCGCTGCTGCTCGCGGCCTGCGGCAGTGCCCCGAAGCCGCGCCCCGACCCGTATGCCGGGGAGGCGGGAAGCCGCGTCCGTCCGCTACCTGATCGCGGCGCCGCCAGCGTCGATGCGCTGCCGCCGGCGCCGAACTGCGTGCCGCCGCGCGAGCACGACGAATCGCTGTACACCGCCGGCGGCCTGTACGCGCCCGGCGTGGCGGACAGCGCGCCGCCCGTGGCCATCGACGTGTCGAACATCCCCGAGCCGGTGCCGCGCCGCGAGCCGAAATCGCGCTACGGCAACCGCGAAACCTACAGCGTGCTCGGCCGCACCTGCCGCGTGATGGATTCGGCGGAAGGCTACGAGGAGCGCGGCATCGCCAGCTGGTACGGCTACAAGTTCCACGGCCGCCACACCTCCAGCCGCGAGCGCTACGACATGTGCGCGTTCACGGCCGCGCACAAGAC
>JAIXTZ010000056.1 GCA_027483745.1 Lysobacteraceae bacterium | reverse complement strand
TGGCGACTGGATGCCGGATCGGCCGATGATCCATCGCGAGCTCGGCGGCGACGGCGAGATCCCGGTGCGTTCGCGCCTTGTGTTCAAGAATGATCGCGCGGCCGGGCTGGGCGTACCTCTGCCCGCGGGACGCCTGCGCGCTTTCGACGGCAGCGAGTTGCTGGGTGAAGCCGACATCGGCCACACCGCCGCGGGCCGCGAGCTCGACCTCGACCTCGGCGGCGCCTTCGACGTGACGGCCCAACGCAAGACGGTCGATTTCCAGCTCGATCGCAGCGGCCGCACGATGACCGAAACCGTGGAATGGACGCTGCGCAACGCCAAGGCCGCCGATGCGACGGTGCGCCTGGGCGACCGCCTGCCGCGCTGGACGGAGTGGCAGCTGCTCGAAGGCGGCGAGCGCTTCCGCAAGACCGACGCGCAGCGCATCGAGGCCGATGTGCGCGTTCCTTCCGGCGGCGAGACGGTGCTGCGCTACACCGTGCGCTATCGTTGGGCCGCCGACATCACCCTCGACTGAGACGCCCCCATGCTGGAACGCATCGCCCACGGCAACGTGCTCGAAATCCGCCTCGCGCGGCCGCCCGTCAACGCACTGAACCCGGAACTGCTCGCGGCGCTCGCCACGTCGTTTTCGCCCGCGCAGCTCCAAGGTGTCGAAGGCGTCGTGCTCTCGGGTGGGCCGAAGGTGTTCTCCGGCGGGCTCGACGTGCCGCACCTGCTCGGCCTCGACCGTGCCGGCCTCACCGCCGCGTGGTCGGGCTTCTTCGCCACCGCCCGTGCCATCGCCCGCTGCCCGGTGCCCGTGGTTGCCGCGATCGGCGGCCACAGCCCGGCCGGCGGCTGCGTGCTGGCGCTGTGCTGCGACTACCGCGTGATGGCGCGCGGCGCCTACCGCATCGGCCTCAACGAAACGCAGGTCGGGCTGGTGGTGCCGGATGCCATCCAGGTGCTGATGCGCCGCGTCGTCGGCCCGCATCGCGCCGAGCGACTGATGGTGGCCGGCGCGATGATCGAGTCGGAGCAGGCGCTGGCCATCGGCCTCGTCGACGAACTCACCGACGCCGACCACGTCACCACGCGCGGCCTGCATTGGCTGGGCGAACTGGCCGCGCTGCCCCGCGAGCCGATGCTGACCACGCGGAAGATCGCCCGCGCCGACCTGCATGCGGCCCTCGACGGTTTCAGCGACGATGAGCTGGACGGCTTCGTCGACCGCTGGTTCGCCAAGGCGACGCAGGACGCCCTGCACGCACTGGTGGCGAAGCTCAAGAAGTAAGCGCGCCGCGCCGGTTCAGCGCTGCCCGCCGATCGTGGTGGCGGCGCCGACCGGGCGGATCCACACCTCCACGCGACGGTTGCGCAAGCGCCCGGCCAGCGTGTCGTTGCTGGCCACCGGCGCGATCTGCCCCAGCCCGCGCTGGCGCGCCACGCGAAGCCCCTTCGTCCTCAGCTCGGCGGCCACGAGGTCGACGCGGTCGTTGCTCAGCGAGAGCGCGAGGTAGGGCGTCGCTTCGGAACGATCAGCGAACCCGATCAGCAGCAATTCGTGGCCGTCCTGACGCGGTGCGGCCATGAAGCGGGCCAGGCGTTCGATGTCCTCGACCGCTTTGTTGTCGAGCACGGCCGCACCTTCACCGAAGCGGAAATTCAGGCTCAACCGGCGCGCACCGGCGACGAGCGCGCGGTACTCGTCGTGCGCCGGCGGCGGCTGGTCGAGCGCGCGGATGTCCTGCGGCACGAAGCCCACCTCGGCGACGACCTGTTGGCCCGAGGGCCCCAGCGCGAAATCGATCAAGGCCTGCACTTCGCCGCGCGGTCGCGCCGTGCTGTAGAGGAACAGGCGGCGCGCGAGCACATAGTCCTCGGTGGCCACGCTCAGCGCCGTCGGGCCCATCGGCACGGTGCCGCGCTCCGAGAGAGCCAAGGGCTTCGCGCGCCCGACGCCAGCGAGGCCGACGAAGCCGATGGCCTGCGGGTCCGCCGCGACCGCTGCCGCGAGCTGTTCGGTCGACTCGTAACGCGCGGCGGCCGGGCTGAGGGCCGCGTCGCCCATCACCAGCGACCGGAAGGTGTCGAACGTGCCGGAGCGGTCGTCGCGGGCATGCAGCACCACGGGGCCCGGCGCGCCGCCGACCTGCGACCAGTCGCGCACGCGGCCGGAGAACAGCGCGCGCACCTGCTCGACGGTCAGGGCCGAGACCGGGTTGCCCGGATGCACGATGACGGACAGGCCGTCGAGGGCAACGACGTGTTCCAACCCCTTCTCATAGAGCGGGCCGATCCGTCGCGCGCCTTCCACTTCCTCGTCCCGCACCGCACGCGATGCCATCCACAGATCGCAGTCACCGTCGCGGAGGGCGGCGAAGCCGGTGCTGGTGCCATGCGCCAGCACGTCGACGACCAGCGGGCCGTCCGGCGTTGTGAAGCGCAGCCGCGACTCGTCGAGGGCTGGGGCATCCTGGCCGTCGAAGCGCCAGCCCTGCTGGGCGGCCCACGCCTTCGCGATCGCCGGGGCGAGGCGCTGGCCAACCGTGTTGGAACCGGAAAGGCAGACGCGCCCAGGGTCTTCCGGCGCTTGCGCGTACACCATCGACGCATTCAAGAACATGAGGCTCGCGAACGCGCGACGCCAGGGGAGGAAGCCAAGCATCGCGCCATCCGTCGGTCGAAACGACGACAGGGTCGCGACCCGCGGTGACGCGCGCGTTGCGCGCCGATGACCGTTTTAGTCGCCCGTAGCGACGGGCCTCGCGGGATCGCTGACCCAGCCCGACCAGGACGGGGCGAACAGCGCGGGCATCGACCAACCGGCGTGCACGAGGGCCAGCGCGTTGTGGCAGGCCGTGACGCCCGAACCGCAGGTCAACAACGGCGTCGTGCCTTCGGGCAACAGCGCACGCCACTCGTCACGCAGCTGCAGCGCCGGCTTGAACCGGCCCGCGGCGAGGTTCTCGGCGAAGGGGCGGTTGAGGGCGCCGGGGATGTGGCCCGCTTTCGGATCGAGGGGTTCGACATCGCCGCGGAAACGTTCGCGTGCCCGGGCGTCGACCAGCGCGATGGAGGCATCGCGCGTCGCCACGGCGTTGGCGTCGACGGTCGGGACGCTGCCGGGGCGCCAGCCGCCGCCCTGCGCCTCCCGACCGGCCACATCCTGCCCGCCGAAGGCCGCCGCCTCGATGGGCGCGTCATCGACAGACGCCTGCGCCACCGTCCACGCGGCAAACCCGCCATCGAGCACTCGCACGTCGGCGTGGCCCATCCAGCGCAGCAGCCACCAGGCGCGCGCCGCCGCCATGGCGCCGCTGCCGCCGTCGTAGACGACCACCGGCGTCGCCGGCGTGATGCGCCAGCGGGCGAGCGTCGCGGCGAACCGCTTCGCGTCGGGCAGAGGATGGCGGCCTTCCGAAGCGGGCTTCGCGTGGTCGGACAAGTCGTCGTCGAGGTGCGCGTACACCGCACCGGGGATCCGCGAGGCCGCGAACGCGCGGCGGCCCGCGTCGGCATCGACGAGATCGAAGCGCGCATCGATGACGCGCACGGACGACGTGCCGAGAAGCGCCCGCAGGGCCTCGACATCGATCAGCGGCGACGATTCGTTCAAGGCGGTCATTGCGGCGCTCCGTGGACGGGAGCCCGAGTATTCAACCCGCCGATGCGGCCTGCAAACGCTCGCGCAGATTCACCAGCATGGCCGCGGTGGCGCCCCAGATGCGGTGTTCGCGCCACTGGAACTCCACCAGCAGGCGTGTGCGGCCGCGCCATTCCATCGCCACGTCGCGCGCACTGGCGGGGTCGAGCAGGAAATCGAGCGGCACTTCGAAGGCCTCGGCCACTTCGTCGGCGTTCGGCTGCAAAGGATGCTCGTGGTCGATGCGCGCCACCAGCGGATAGACATGGAAGCCGGTGATCGTCGCGTAAGGGTCGAGCCAGCCGAGCGGCTCGATGCTGCGCGCCGGCAGTCCCACCTCCTCCTCGGTTTCGCGGATCGCCGCGGCGAGCGGCCCGGCGTCGGCGAGATCGACGCGCCCCCCGGGAAAACTGATCTGGCCGGCATGGTGCCGCAGCGCGTCCTGCCGACGCGTCAGCAGCACCGTGGTGCCGCTGCCGTGCTCACGCAGCCCGACGAGCACGGCGGCCGGGCGCAGCGGCTCCGGCGGCAGCAGATCCGCCAACTGTTCGAGATTCCACGGCGACGCGATGGGCGCCGGGTGCAGCCCAAGCAGCGCGCGTTCGAACAGGGGACGGGACAGCATCGAACGCTTCAGCCGGCGAGCCGCGACTCGCGCTCCGGCAGCACCTCGTCCATCAGGCGCTGGCGTTCCGCGTCGCCCATCAGCGACCAGCGCGCGATCTCGTCGCCGGTGCGGAAGCAGCCTTCGCAGAAGCCGGCGGCGTCGAGGCTGCAGATGCCGATGCAAGGGGTGAGGATGGGCGTGGACATTCCAGACTCCGTAAAACGGACAGGGCGCCGCCGGAGCGACGCCCTGCCGATGCCGCGAGCGTCGGGGTTACTTGACGCTGACGAGCTTCAGGTCGAACACGAGGGCCTGGCCCGGGCCGACCGGCGAACGCGGGTCGTTGCCGAAGGCCTTGTCGGCCGGCAGGTAGATTTCCCAGCGCGAACCGACCGGCATCAGCGGAAGGACTTCGCGGATGCCGACCAGCGGGAACTGGTCGATCTTGAAGGTGGCCGGCTGCGCGTTCGGCGACGCGTAGGTGTTGGCCAGCTCCTGGCCGGTGTGCAGGGAGTAGCGGAAGTGCATCTGCACTTCGCTGGTCGCCGTCGGGCGCGCACCGGTGCCCGTGTCGATGATGCGGTACTGGATGCCCGAGGGCAGCGTGGTCACGCCCTGCTTGGCGCGGTTGGCGGCCAAGAAGGCGTCCGACTTGGCCTTGTTCTCGCGCGCGGCGGTCTCGAACTGCGTGCGGGCTTCGGTCTGCAGCTTCTGCTGGAGCCACGCGACAGCGCGACCCATCTGCTCTTCGGTGTAGGCGGCGTTGCGCTTGTTGTAGGCGTCCTGCAGGCCGCGGATGACCTGGTTCATGTCGACGTCGGCCTTGGCGTTGACGATCGACAGACCGGCGTCGTAGCCAAGCGCATAGCTCAGGGTGTTCTTGTCGGGCTGGGGCAGCGGGGCCTGCTGGGCCGGCGCGCTTTGCGGGCGGGCCTGCGGAGCGGGGGCCGGGGCCTGAGCGGTCGCGGCGGTGGCGACGGCGGCAGCAAGGGCAACAGCGAGGACGCGCACGATCATTCAAGTCTCCAGCTACAAAAAGAATCGAGGCCGTGGGGCGGCTTCGAGGGCGACGTAGAATAGCGGCCGGGGGCCTGAATCGCCACTGACATTCCCGGCCCGAAGACCCACTTATCCACAGCCCGCGCGGAGCGCGCATGACCTTTAACACCCTCCTAACCGAAGACCGCGGCGCCGTTCGCGTCATCACGGTCAACCGCCCCGACAAGCTCAATGCGCTGAACCACGCGACGCTGACCGAACTGCACGGGGCGTTCGCGGCCGCGGCGGCCGACGACGACGTTCGCGCCGTCGTGCTGACCGGCGCCGGCCCGAAGGCCTTCGTCGCTGGCGCTGACATCGCCGAAATGAATGGCCTGAGCCCGGTGCAGTCGCGCGATTTCTCGCGCCACGGCCAAGCGCTGATGACCCGCATCGAGCGCCTTGGCAAGCCGGTCATCGGCATGCTCAACGGCTTCGCGCTCGGCGGTGGCCTCGAGCTGGCGATGGCCTGCCACCTGCGCATCGCCGCCGACACCGCGAAGATCGGCCAGCCGGAAATCAACCTCGGCCTGATCCCCGGCTTCGGCGGCACGCAGCGCCTGCTGCGCCTCGCCGGCCGCGCCGCCACCCTCGAACTCTGCCTGCTCGGTGCGCCGATCGGCGCGGAGCGCGCGATGCAGCTCGGCATCGTCAACCGCGTGGTTCCGGCGGCGGAGCTTGAAGCCGCCACCTTCGCCATCGCCGAACAGCTCGCGAACGCGGCGCCGCAGGCCCTGCGCGGCATCCTCGACGCCGTGTTGATCGGCGGCGAATCGCCGATCGACGTCGGCCTCGATTACGAGACGCAGGGCTTCGCCATCGCGTTTTCGACCGAGGACATGAAGGAAGGCACCGGCGCCTTCCTCGCCAAGCGCAAACCCAGCTTCACCGGCCGCTGAGCGCGCACGGGCCGGCACGCATGGGCGGGCATCGATGAGCCTGCACCGCTTCTTCGGCGGCCTTGTCCTGCCGGCGATGAAGCCCGTGCCAGCCCCCGTGCGGCGCGTGCCGCTGCCGGCCCGGCTGCGCGTGCCCTTGCTTCAGCACGCCGGCGCGGAGGCCGAGGCCTGCGTGGCATTCGGTGATCGCGTTCGGCGGTTCCAGCGGATCGGTCGCCGCGCGGCGGACACGTTTGGCGCGGACGTGCATGCACCGGCGGCCGGCGTTGTGGTCGCGATCGAGCGCGGGCCGGTCGCGGTGCCGGGCACGCCGGACGCGACGCATGTGGTGATCGAGGTCGATGCCGACGCTGCGCAGGCGTGGGCTTCGGGTGACCACGATGCGATCGAGGACGCCCGGATGCCGGCCCTCGACCCGAGCGCCGCACCCGCGGATCGCTTGAGGCAGCGGCTGGCCGATGCGGGCCTCGTCGGGCTCGGCGGGGCGGGATTCCCCACCGTCGACAAGCTGACCGTCGGCCATCGCCTGCTGATCCTCAACGGCGCCGAGTGCGAGCCGGTCGTGGCCTGCGACGAAGCCCTGCTTCGCGAACGCGCTACCGAGGTATTGGCCGGCGGACGGCTGCTGGCGCGCCTCTGCGGCGCGACGCGCCTCGTGTTGGCCGTGGAGCAGCGCATGGCCTCGGCCCTGCCGGCGGTGCGCTCGGCAATCGCCGTCGAACGCGATGATGACGGGCCGGCGGTCGAACTCGCCCTCCTGCCGGACCGCTACCCCGCCGGCGGTGAACGCCAGCTCATCCAGGCGATCACCGGCGAAGAAGTCCCCGACGGCGGCCTGCCGCGCGACCTCGGCGTACTGGTGCAAAACGTGGCCACGGCCGCCGCCGCATGGCGGGCCGTGGTGCAGGGTGAACCGCTGGTTTCGCGCTTCGTCACGATCGGCGTCGATGGCGTGGCCGAAGCCGCCACCTTCGAAGTCGCCCTCGGCACCCCCGCGTCGCACGTGGCCCAGGCCGTGGGCGGCTGGCGCGACGAAGCGACGGTGCTCCGCGCCGGTGGACCGATGATGGGCGTGGCGCTGCCCCATGACGACGTGGTGGTGATCAAGACGACCATCGCTCTCACCGCGTGGTGCGAGCGAGTGTCACCCGATGCGGGCGCGGGCGCCTCCGCGCCCCGGTCGCCGCTGCCCTGCATCCGCTGCGGCGACTGCGCGAGCGCCTGCCCCTCGCGGCTCCAACCCCAGTTGCTGCATGGGCGCCTCAAGGCCTCCGACGGCGGCGACCTCGCCGGCGCCCTGGCCCTCGGCCTCGGCGCGTGCATTGAATGCGGGGCTTGCGATGCGGTGTGCCCGAGCGCGATCCCACTCACCGCCGGCTTCGTCGCGGCCCGGCAGGCGGCACGGCGCGGCCAGCACCAGCGCGTGCAGGCGGAGGCGGCGAAGGAGCGCTTCGAACGCCGCATGGAACGCCTACAGCGCGAGGCCGAAGAGGCCGCGCACCAGCAATCGCAGCGGGTGAAGCGCGTGTCCGGCGCCGCGGCGGCGGCGCTGGCGAAGGCCCGTGCCAAGCGCGGCGATCCACCATGAGCCCGCGCCGTTTCCGCGACGCCGGCACACCCTCGCTGCACCTCGCCCGCAGCGTGCCGGCCACCATGGGCCTCGTGCTGCTGGCGCTGCTGCCCGGCATCGCGGCGATGACGCTGTTCTTCGGCCCCGGCGTGCTGGTGCAGATCGCGCTCGCCGTGCTGTTCGCGATGGGGCTCGAAGCGGCGATGCTGGCCCTGCGCGGTGCGGCGCTGAAGCCGGCACTCACCGACCTCTCCGCCCCGCTGACGGCAGTGTTGTTCGCGCTGTGCCTGCCGCCGACCGCGCCGTGGTGGATGAACCTCGTCGGCGTCGCCGCGGCCATCGTGGTGGCGAAGCATCTGTATGGCGGCCTCGGCCACAACCCGTTCAACCCGGCGATGGTCGGCGTGGCCGTCGTGGTGCTCGCCTTCCCGCTCGAGTACTCGCGCTGGATCGCGCCGGGACAGTGGGACACGCTGGCGCAGGCCACGCCACTCGACCTGCTGCGCCAGCAGGCCACGCAGGGCTACGCGCTGTCCGAGATCCGCGCGAACCCGGTATTCGGCGTGTTCGGCGGCCGCGGCTGGGAGTGGGTGGCGGGTTTCTGGGCACTGGGCGGGCTGTTCCTTCTTTGGAAGCGGGTGATCCCCTGGCAGACGCCCGTCGCGGTGCTGGGCACCACGGTGCTGGTGACCTTGCCGTTCTGGCTGTGGGACGCCGACACGCACCCGAGCCCGATGAGCCACGTCTTTTCCGGCGCACTGGTGTTCGCCGCCTTCTTCATCGCCACCGATCCGGTGTCGGGTTGCACGACGCCCCGGGGGCGGCTGGTGTT
>JAIXTZ010000123.1 GCA_027483745.1 Lysobacteraceae bacterium | reverse complement strand
CTGGCCACCCACTGGTCGAGCACCAGGCGGCCATTGGCGGTGATGCGGTAGTAGCGGCGCGGCGGGCCGGCGTCGGACGGCTCGATCCAGCTGTCCAGCAGGCCGGCGGCGGCGAGGTTGCGGAGCACCGGGTACAGCGTGCTCTGCTTGCCCGCCAAGGCGGCCTCGTCGGCCTGCTCGAAGCGCTTGGCGATCTGGTAGCCGTACATGGGCTCGCCGTCGCGACCGAGGATGGCCAGCAGCACGAGGGCCACCGTGCCGGTGGCGAGCTCCTTGTCGAACTTGCGGCGTTGGGCGTCGAGGTCGGTCATGGCCCCTCCTCAGTACTGTTGAGGCCACACTAGTGCTAAGTCCGCTCTAGTGGATGTGCCGGTAGTCACCCTGCCCTACACTGCCGGCCCGCCGCGCAGGGAGCGCCCCTTGAAGACTTACGACCGCGCCTATTTCGACCGCTGGTATCGCCAGGCCGATGGCAGCAAGGCCTCGCGCTCGCAGCTCGAGCGCACCGTCGCGCTGGCCGTGGCTTCGGCGGAGGTCTTCCTCGGACGGCGCGTGCGCACGGTGCTCGACGTGGGCTGCGGCGAGGGCCATTGGCGTGCGCCGCTGCAGGCGATGCGCCCGGGGCTGCAGTATCTCGGCCTCGACGGCAGCGAATACGCGGTGCGGCGCTTCGGTCGCACGCGCAACCTGCATTGGGCACGCTTCGGTGACCTCGCCGCGCTGCGTCCCTGCCCGCCCGTCGATTTGCTGGTCTGCGCCGACGTGCTGCACTACGTTCCCGAGGCCGAAATGAAAGCGGGCTTGCCCGGCCTCGCCGAGCTCTGCGGCGGCGTGGCCTTCATCGAGACCTACACCGCCGATGACACCGTCGGCGACGATGTGCAGGGCGACTTCGACGGCTTCATCGCCCGCCCGGCCAAGGCCTACCGCCGTGCGCTGCAACGCGTGGGATTCACCTTCCTCGGTCAGCACTGCTGGCTGTCGCCGGCCTTGAGCGGCCAAGCCACGGCGCTGGAGCGCGCGTGACCAGTCCCGCCGACTTCCGGACGCTGACGCCGGAAGCGGTGATCGACGCCGTCGAATCGCTGGGCCTGCAGGCCGATGGCCGGGTGCTCGCGCTGAACAGCTACGAGAACCGCGTGCTGCGCGTCGGCCTCGAGGACTCGGCGCCGGTGGTCGCGAAGTTCTACCGGCCCGCGCGCTGGAGCGATGCGCAGATCCGCGAGGAGCATGCCTTCGTGCGCGAGCTGCACGACGAGGGGCTGTCGGTGGTCCCACCGCTGGCCTTCGCCGGCGAGACGCTGCACGCGCACGGCACGTTGCGCTTCGCCCTGTTCCCGCTGCAGGGCGGCCACGCGCCGGAGATGGACCGCGCGGACGTGCGTCTGGCCTTGGGCGAAACGCTGGGCCGCCTGCATGCCGTCGGAGCGCGCATGCCGTTCCACCACCGCGAATCGCTCGAGATCGACATCCTGGGCTGGGCCTCACTGGACACCCTGCTCGACGGCCCGTGGATCGAACCCGCGCTGCACGACAGCTTCGAGGACGTGGGCAGCGCCCTGCTCGAGGCGGTGGAGGAGCGCGTCGCCGACGCCGAGGGCATCGTTCAGCGGCGCCTCCATGGCGACCTGCATCCGGGCAACGTGCTCTGGCGCGACGACCGCCCGCACCTCGTGGATTTCGACGACGCCCGCACCGGGCCCGCGGTGCAGGACCTGTGGATGCTGCTCGATGCCGAGCCGCGTCGACGCGAGATCCAGCTCACCGACCTGATGGCCGGCTACGAGCGCTTCTGCGAGTTCGATCGCGGCGAGCTGGCGCGGGTCGAAGCCCTGCGCGCGCTGCGCATCGTGCATTTCCACGCGTGGATCGCCCGGCGCTGGGAGGACCCGGCCTTCCCGGCCGCCTTCCCGCAGTTCGCCGACCGCACGCATTGGGAGCGCGTGTTGGGCGAGTGGCGCGAGCAGCTGGCGGTGCTGAGGGAGCGCTGAGTCAGAACGGCCGGGGGCCACGGCGATAGAATGCCTTACCCCCCCCCGCCCCCCCCCGAATGCCCGCCTTCCGCCCCTCGCTACCCTGCCTGCTGATCGCCACGACCGGCCTCGCACTCGCCGCGTGCTTACCCACCGTGCCCCCTGCCGCCGCGCAGCCCGTCGCCGAGGGACAAGCCGCGAATGCCGCGGCTGAAGCGGCGCGCCGCGTCGAGTTCAGCCTTGGTCCGAACCGCTTCGTGCTTCCCGCGAACTGGTTTGCCGACGGCTTCGGCCCGGACTTCCAAGGCGGCGTGACGCTGGCCCTGCACTGGCCCTCGCTTGAGCCTTACCCACCCGGGCAGCCCTACGGCAGCTTCACCACCGGGCCAATGCGCAACCAGGCCATCACTGTTTCGATCGACTACATCGACCGCGTGCCGATCGACGAGCTGCCGGGGCGATATGTGACGCTGGGTACGGGTGAGGACGCAAAAGACCCGGTGTACAACTTGGCGCTTCGAGTCCGCCGACCCGATCGCTTCGATCTCGAGCACTACATCGTCGACCTCGAAAAGTTTGAGGCGTGGGTGAACCGGTTTCCCGGGCGGTCCGACGTTCCCGCCAGCGAGCTGGTCGGACGCAGCAGCGACTGGTTCATCAGCCGCGACGCGACCGGCCGCATCGGAACCGTGGTGATGTGCGATGACGAGCGCACGCCAGAGGGCTTCGAGATCCGCAATGAGGCACTGGTAAGCGTTCCGGGCTCGACCCGATGGCCCCTGTGCAGCCATCGTTTCTCGATGCCCGAGTTCTCGCTTTCAATCGACGCCAGCTACCACCGCCCGATCCTCCGCGACTGGCTCCGCATCGAATCCGCGGTACGCGATGCGCTCACCCTGGCGCATGACGCCGCATCCACCTCTCCCACCAACGGAGCCCCCGCCCGTGAGCCGACTCGATAGACAGGATCTCGAGATCCTTCAGGACTACGCTGATCGCGGAAACCGCGAGCTGTACTGGAACTACCTCGCCTCCCGCCCGGGCGGCGATGGTTATGGCTTGCTGGCTCTGGGTGTCGTCCGTAACGACAACGTGCCGGGCGCGGTGGCGAACGCCTTTGCCGATTCCGCGGCGCGAGGCGCCGGCGTCCGATTGACCGAGCGCGGCTGGAACGAGTTCGGCGTCGACCTGATGAAGCGCGACCTCGAGGCGCGCCAAGAGCAGATGCGCAGCGGCCGCCCTGATCTCGCGCTGAACCTACCTGCAAAGGATGTGATGGAGGTTCACGATCGCGCGTTCCGAAATGCTGGCATTCCCGTCAACGCCTGGACCCCCCGCGAGTACCTGCAGGCCGCACGCGAACAGGGTGCGAAAGACGCCGGCCCGAACGCCAGCCCGGCACAGCGTGAGGCAGCGGCGAACGCGGAGATGGAGCGCGGCTGGTCGATGATGCTCGACAACCGCAACTGGGGCCTCGACCGCGGCGCGGCGACGCTGGACAACATCGCCCGCCGCTACCGCGACGAACTGCCGGACCCTCTCGGCTACACCGGCCGCCTGACAGAGGCCCGCGCCCTCGCCGCCGTATCCCGGCCGAACGACGATCCCGACCGCATCGGCGCCAGTTCGCTCTACCACCAGCGCCGCGCCGACGGGCGCTGGTTCCTTGTCGATGAAACGACATCGATGTCGATGGCGCCGCGGATTCCTCGTGAGGAGCGCGACCCCGCGCGCCTGCGCGAGCTCGAGGACACCCGCAGCCTTCGGCTCGACATCCGCGACAAACGCGACGATTTCCACCCACGGGACCCCGCGCGGACGGAAGGCATCCGCCGCAGCCCGTGGACGCTCGCCGATGCCGAGCGCGAGCCGTCGGTGGCACCGACACGCCTCGCCGCGGCGATGGACCAACCCGGCAGCCCAGACCACGCGCTCTACCTCGGCAGCCGCAGCGCGGTTGAACGGATGGAAGCCGGACTTGGCCGCGGCTACGACGCCAACAGCGAAAAACTCGCGCAGGCCGCGACGGTGCTGGCGCGACAGCATGGCCTTGAACGCGTCGACCATGTGGCCCTGAGCATCGACAACGGCCGCGGCGTCCGTGCGGGCGAGAACCTCTTCGTCATTCAGGGGCGACCTGAGGATCCCGCTCATTCGCGCGCAGTGATGAAAACCGACGAAGCGCTGGCGCAAAGCCCGGACCAGAACGAGCAGAGCCTTGCCGAGGCGCGTGAGCAGGCCGCGATACGCACGGCCGCGCAGGAGCAGGAGCGCGCTCAGGCCGCCTCGCGAGAGCATGTTGCGCGAACCGTGACCTGAGGCGGCGCCTTGTGGCCGGCACGGGACTGAGGCCCAATCGAGTCCCGTCCGACGCCGTCCACGCCATGCGCCATCCGACCACTGCCGTCGCCCTGCTCGCCTTCGCCGCGTCGGCGTCGGCCGCCACGCCCGCGACGCCCCCGCGCACGATGGACGAGATCCTCGCTGCGGCACCCACGGACCACTGGCGCACGCCCGATCCCGACAACCTGCTGGTGATGACGCTCGACAGCGGCCGGGTCGTCATCGAGCTGTCGCCCGAGCACGCGCCAGAGCACGTGGCCAACCTTCGCACGCTGGCGCGCGAGGGCTACTTCGATGGCCTGACGATCAACCGCTCGCAGGACAACTTCGTCGTGCAGTGGGGCGATGCCAACGGCGAGGACCCGGCCAAGGCGAAGCCGCTGGGTGCGGCGAAAGCCGCCCTGCCCGCCGAGTTCAGCACCACCATCCGCGAGGGCCTGGCCTTCACCCGATTGCCCGACGTGGACGGCTGGGCGCCGCAGGTGGGCTTCAGCGCTGGATTCCCAGTGGGCCGCGATCCGCAGGCGGGCCGGCAGTGGCTCGCGCACTGCTACGCGACGGTCGGCGCCGGCCGCGGCAACGCGCCGGATTCGAGCAACGGCACCGAGCTCTACGTCGTCACTGGCCAAGCGCCCCGCCAGCTCGACCTCAACATCACCAGCGTGGGCCGCGTGCTCGAGGGCATGCACCTGCTCTCGGCCATCCCGCGCAGCCTCGCCCCGGGCGGCTTCTACACGCAGCCGGCACTGCGCACGCCCATCCGCCGGATCGCCTTGGCTTCGACCCTGCCCGAGGCCGAGCGCCCCCGGCTGGAAGTGATGGACACGGGCAGCGCGAGCTTCGAGGCGCTGGTGGAAGCCCGTCGGAACCGCGCCGACGCGTGGTATCTGCGAAAGGCCGGACACATCGACCTGTGCAACGTGCCGATCCCGGTGCGGGAGCCCGCGGTCCGATAACCCGGATGGGTGCCTGAACGGCGCGTGACAAGGCATAATCGGGAGTCGTTTCCGCTCCCGAGGGTGTGACCATGCTGGACGTTGGTGCTTCGATCCCGGATTTTTCGCTCAAGGCCAGTGACGGCCGCACGATCAGCGCCGAAAGCCTGCGCGGCCAGCGCTTCGTGCTCTATTTCTACCCCAAGGACGACACACCGGGCTGCACGACCGAAGCCTGCGGATTCCGCGACAACCTGCCGCGCTTCACCGGCATCAAGGTGCCGGTCTTCGGCGTCTCTGCCGACAACGATGCGTCGCACCAGAAGTTCGCAGCGAAGTACCAGCTGAACTTCCCGCTGCTCGCCGATCCCGAGCTGACGCTGCTCAAGGCGATCGGCGTGTGGGTGCAAAAGAGCATGTACGGCAAGACCTACATGGGCGTGGCGCGCGCCACCTTCGTCGTCGATGCCGAAGGCCGCATCGAGAAGGTCTGGCCGAAGGTGAGCCCGGACGGCCACGCCGACGACGTGCTCGGCTACCTCGGCGCCCCGGCGGCGAAGAAGGCGGCTCCGGCCAAGAAGGCCGCTCCGGCGAAGAAGGCCGCTCCGGCGAAGAAGGCCGATCCGGCGAAGAAGGCCGCTCCGGCGAAGAAGGCGGCTCCGGCGAAGAAGGCGGCTCCGGCGAAGAAGGCGGCTCCGGCCAAGAAGGCCGCTCCCGCCAAGAAGGCCGCTCCGGCCAAGAAGGCGGCGAAGAAAGCGAAGCGCTGACGCTCGGCCGGGGCGTTTTCCTACCCTGGTCCGCTTCACCCCGACGACGGCATGTGCGAGCCTGCCGTCGCCACCCTGCGGAGCCCCCAGTGAGCCTGATCGACCGCCTCAAGCGTTTCCTCGCCCAGTCCACGCCTACCGGCAATCCGGAAGACGCTGTCAATCGCTCCGAACTCGAGAACGAAACCAAGGCGGCGCCAGGCGGCATCGAGCGTCGCCTGCACGACCGGCGCAACGCGCGCGAAGGCACCCGCGCCCTGATCATCGACGACTCCGCGACCGTGACCGCCGCCTTGGCGCGGATGCTGCTGCAGAACCGCTACCAGCTCGAGACGGCCGGCGACGCCGAGAGCGGCCTCGCGAAGATCGCCGCGAACCCGCCGGAAATCATCTTCCTCGACATCGTGCTGCCGGGCATCAACGGCTTCGAAGCGCTCCGCCGCATCCGTCGCGACGCGGTCAGCAAGGACATCCCGGTGATCATGATGTCCGGCAACGAACAGGCGACCGAGCAGTTCTACGCCCAGCGCATCGGCGCCGACGACTTCATGAAGAAGCCCTTCTCGCGCTTCGAAGTGTTCGCCCGCGTCGAGAAGCTGCTCGACGGCGAAGCCGCGCCAAAGCGCGGCGCCTGAGCCCGACGCCCCCGCCGCGAAGGCGGGGACAAGGCCCTCAACCCAGCATCGGCAGGTCGAGCCCTTTCTCCTTCGCGCAGGCTTTGGCGATGTCGTAGCCCGCGTCCGCGTGACGCATCACGCCCGTACCCGGATCGTTCCAAAGCACGCGCCCGAGCCGCTTCTGGGCCGCTTCCGTGCCATCGGCCACGATCACCACGCCGCTGTGCTGCGAGAAGCCCATGCCCACGCCGCCGCCGTGGTGCAGCGACACCCAGGTCGCGCCGCCGGCCACGTTGAGCATGGCGTTGAGCAGCGGCCAGTCGGACACGGCGTCCGAGCCGTCGAGCATCGCCTCCGTCTCGCGGTTCGGGCTGGACACGCTGCCGGAATCGAGGTGGTCGCGGCCGATGACGATCGGCGCCTTCAGCTCGCCGCTGCGCACCATCTCGTTGAACGCGAGCGCCAAGCGGTGGCGGTCACCGAGGCCCACCCAGCAGATGCGCGCCGGCAGGCCTTGGAAGGCGATGCGATCCTT
>JAIXTZ010000197.1 GCA_027483745.1 Lysobacteraceae bacterium | reverse complement strand
GGCATGGGCGGCGGTGGCGGTGGCCCGGGCGGCTATGCCGACATGGGCGACATCTTCGGCGACATCTTCGGGGACATCTTCGGCGGTGGACGCCAGCGCAGCGGTCCGCGCCGCGGCTCCGACCTTCGCTACGTGATGGAGCTCGACCTCGAGGAGGCCGTCGCCGGCATCGAGAAGCGCATCGACGTGCCGACGATGGCGAACTGCGGCTCCTGCGAAGGCACGGGCGCCGAGGACAAGAAGACCGAGACCTGCGGTACCTGCCGCGGCATGGGCCAGGTGCGCATCCAGCGCGGCATCTTCCAGATGCAGCAGCCGTGCCCGACCTGTGGCGGCGCCGGCAAGATCATCCCGAAGCCCTGCAAGGTGTGCCACGGCACCGGCCGCGTGCGTCAGGAGAAGACGCTGTCGGTGAAGATCCCGGCCGGCGTCGACACGGGCGACCGCATCCGCCTGCAGGGCGAGGGCGAGGTCGGCCAGCCCGGCGCGCCCAGCGGCGACCTCTACGTCGACGTGCAGGTGCGGCCGCACCCGGTCTTCGAGCGCGACGGCGATGACCTGTACTGCGAGATCCCCATCCGCTTCTCGCAGGCGGCGCTCGGTGCCAGCATCGCCGTGCCGACGCTGGAGGGCGAAGTCGAAATCAAGATTCCCGCCGAAACGCAGACCGGCAAGCTCTTCCGCCTGCGCGGCAAGGGCGTGCGCTCGGTGCGCTCGCGCCAGACCGGCGACCTGCATGCGCGCGTCGTCGTCGAAACGCCGGTGAACCTCACGGCGCGCCAGCGCGAGTTGCTCGAGGAGTTCGAGCAGACCTTCGAAGGCGAGGAGGCGGCGCGCCACTCGCCGAAGTCGAGCACCTTCTTCGATGGCGTCCGGGCCTTCTGGGACCGCATGACGGGCTGAAGCTCGTGCACGCCTGCGTTGCAGGCGGCGCGGCACGGCGCGTAGCCTTGCGCGCATGACGAATTCCATCGACCTGCTGGTCCACGGCGCTTCGGGCCGCATGGGCCAGCGTCTCCTCGCGCTGTCCGGCGAGTTCGCCCGTTTGCATCTGGTCGCCGCGGTCGCGCGCGGTACGGCCGGCCTCGTGGTGCCGCAAGGCGTCGCCATCCCGGCGATGCGGCTTTCCGAAGCGCCCGCGTTCCGGCTGCTGATCGACTTCAGCCTGCCCGAGGCCTTCGACGCGGCCCTGGCCCTGGCCGTGCAGCGTCGTGCGGCTTTCGTCAGCGGCACGACCGGCCTGTCGCTCGCCCAACTCAAGGCACTGGAGGCGGCGAGCCGGCAGATCCCGGTGCTGTGGTCGGCGAACTTCAGCCTCGGCGTGGCGGTGCTCTCCGACCTCGTCGAGCGCGCGGCCCGCGCCCTGCCGGGCTGGGACCTCGACATTGTCGAAAGCCACCACGTCCACAAGAAGGACGCGCCCTCCGGCACGGCCCTCGCCCTCGGCGCCTCGGCCAAGGCGGGCGGTGCCGAGCCGCGTTACGCCAGCCTGCGCGCCGGCGACATCGTCGGCGAACACTGGCTGCAGTTCGCCGGACAGGGCGAACGGGTGGAACTGGCGCACCGGGCCACCTCGCGCGACATCTTCGCCCGCGGCGCGCTGGCGGTCGGCGAATGGCTGGCTGGGCAGCCTCCGGGCCACTACACGATGCGCGACTGGGTGGCGGCGAAAGCCCGGGACTGACGGGCCCGGGATTCGGCGCTTCGCTGAACGAGATGCCGGCGCCCAAGGCGGATTCCGCTGGCGTCACGCGGGCTTCGCGGCTAGAATTCCGGCTCGCCTGACTCCCCTCCCATGCGCCTGCCTTCGGCCGGTGCAAGGGAAGCGCACGCCGCGCGCGAGTCACCCCACCGTAAGGCGATCGAAGTGACCCAACCCGCCATTCTCGCGCTCGAAGACGGAACCGTGTTCGAGGGCGTTTCCGTCGGCGCGCCCGGCCTTTCCGTTGGTGAAGTGGTGTTCAACACCGCGCTCACCGGTTACCAGGAAGTGCTGACCGACCCCTCCTATGCGCGGCAGATGGTCACCCTGACCTACCCGCACATCGGCAACACCGGCTTCACGCCCGAAGACGACGAGGCCGCCAAGGTCTGGTGTGCCGGCCTGATCGTCCGCGACGTGCCGCGCCGCCCCAGCAACTGGCGTTCGCGCGAGGCGCTGCCGGAGTGGCTGGCGAAGCGCGGCGTCGTCGCCATCGCCGGCATCGACACCCGCAAGCTGACGCGCCTGCTGCGCGAGCGCGGCGCCCAGAACGGCGCGCTGATGGCCGGCGAGATCGATGCCGAGAAGGCCATCGAGGCCGCCCGCAAGTTCCCGGGCCTGAAGAACCTCGACCTCGCCCAGGTCGTCACCACGGACCGCGTCCATGAGTGGACCGAAGGCTCGCTGGACCTCGACCGCGGCGGCTTCGCCAAGGCCGACGGCCGCTTCCATGTCGTGGCCTACGACTTCGGGGTGAAGACCAACATCCTGCGCCTGCTCGCCGACCGCGGCTGCCGCCTGACGGTGGTGCCGGCCAAGACGCCCGCCGCCGAGGTGCTGGCGATGAAGCCGGACGGCGTGTTCCTCTCCAACGGCCCCGGCGACCCGGCGCCTTGCGACTACGCCATCGCCGCGATCGTCGAGATCCTCAAGGCCGGCGTGCCGACCTTCGGCATCTGCCTCGGCCACCAGCTGCTTGCGCTGGCCAGCGGTGCCAAGACGCTGAAGATGAAGTTCGGCCACCACGGCGCGAACCACCCGGTGCAGGACCTCGATTCCGGCCGCGTGATGATCACCAGCCAGAACCACGGCTTCGCCGTCGACGAGGGCACGCTGCCCGCGACGCTGCGCGTCACCCATCGCTCGCTGTTCGACGGCAGCAACCAGGGCATCGCGCGCACCGACGTGCCGGCCTTCAGCTTCCAGGGCCATCCCGAAGCCAGCCCCGGTCCGCACGACGTGGCCGGCCTGTTCGACCGCTTCATTGGCCTGATGCAGGCCCACCCGCAGGGAGCCCGCTGATATGCCGAAGCGCACTGACATCCAGACCATCCTGATCATCGGCGCCGGCCCGATCGTCATCGGCCAGGCCTGCGAGTTCGATTACTCCGGCGCGCAGGCTTGCAAGGCGCTGAAGGAAGAGGGCTATCGCGTCGTGCTGGTGAACAGCAACCCGGCGACGATCATGACCGACCCGGAGATGGCCGACGCCGTCTACATCGAGCCGATCAACCCTGCGACGGTCGAGCGCATCATCGCCAAGGAAAAGCCCGACGCCCTGCTGCCGACGATGGGCGGCCAGACCGCGCTGAACTGCGCGCTCGACATGGCCGACGCCGGCACGCTGGAGAAGTACGGCGTCGAGCTGATCGGCGCCTCGCGCGAGGCCATCCGCATGGCCGAGGACCGCGAGCTGTTCCGCGTGGCGATGAAGGAGATCGGCCTCGAGTGCCCGAAGGCCCAGGTGGCGCGTTCGCTCGAGCAGGCCATCGAGATCCAGGCCACGGTGGGCTACCCGACCATCATCCGCCCGAGCTTCACGCTCGGCGGCAGCGGCGGTGGCATCGCCTACAACCGGGAGGAGCTCGTCGAGATCGTCACCCGCGGGCTCGATCTCTCGCCCACCAGCGAAGTGCTGGTTGAGGAATCCGTGCTCGGCTGGAAGGAGTGAGAGATGGAAGGGGTCCGCGACACCGCGGACAACTGCATCATCGTCTGCTCGATCGAGAACCTCGACCCGATGGGTGTGCACACCGGTGACAGCATCACCGTCGCGCCGGCGCAGACGCTCACCGACAAGGAATACCAGCGCCTGCGCGACGCCTCGATCGCCGTGCTGCGCAAGATCGGCGTCGACACCGGCGGCTCGAACGTGCAGTTCGGCATCAACTCGCAGACCGGCCGCGTGGTCGTCATCGAGATGAACCCGCGCGTGTCGCGCTCCTCGGCGCTGGCCTCGAAGGCCACCGGCTTCCCGATCGCGAAGATCGCCGCGAAGCTCGCCGTCGGCTACACGCTGGACGAGCTCAAGAACGACATCACTGGCGGACTGACCCCGGCCTCGTTCGAGCCCTCGATCGACTACGTCGTCACCAAGATCCCGCGCTTCGCCTTCGAGAAGTTCGCCGCCGCCGACGCCCGCCTCACCACGCAGATGAAGTCGGTGGGCGAAGTGATGGCCATGGGCCGCACCTTCCAGGAGTCGCTGCAGAAGGCCCTGCGCGGCCTCGAGATCGGCAAGGTCGGCTTCGACCCGACCGGTGACTCGGCGAAGGGTGAGGAAGGCCTGACGCGCATCAAGCGCGAGCTCAAGGACGCCCGCCCGGAACGCCTGTTCCACGTCGGCGAGGCCTTCCGCGCCGGCCTGTCGGTGGACGACGTCTACAAGCTCTCGTACATCGATCCGTGGTTCCTCGATCAGATCGAGGAGCTGATCGCGATGGAGCGCGAGGTCGCCGCCGGTGGCCTCGCCGGCCTCGACAAGCCGCGTCTGCGCACCCTGAAGCGCGCGGGCTTC
>JAIXTZ010000195.1 GCA_027483745.1 Lysobacteraceae bacterium | reverse complement strand
GATGCACGCCTTCATCTCGAACGTGCATGGCGAGAAGGAGTTCACGCTGTTCCCGCCGGACCAGACGCCGTTCCTCTATCCGAAGGACGACTACTACCTGGTCTCGCGAATCCCGAACCCCTACCACGTCGATCGCGCGGCCTTCCCGCTGTTCGAGAAGGCCGCGACGGCGAGCATCACCATCGGCGCGGGCGAATCGATCTTCCTGCCCTGTGGCTGGTGGCACACCACGCGCACGGTCTCGCCCTGCATCTCGGTGAGCTCCAATTTCGTCGGCGCTTCGAATTGGGATTCGTTCGTCGACGAGCTATGCACGATGCGCGACCGTTTGGGCGCCAGCCGCTGGAAGACGCCGCTGATCCGCGCCTACCTGAAAACCACCGGCGCGATGCTGCGGATGCAGCCCGATGCCGGGCATCGCTGAGGACATGGACGCATGGCGTTGACGGCAGGACCCGCCGCCCCTCCTTCCCCGCTCCACGCCCTGACACCCGGCCTTCCGCGGCTGCGGGTCAGCGTGGTCCTGGCCTGCACCCGTCTTCCGGCATGGCTCGACGAAGCCCTTGCGGGCCTCCTCGACGCGGACTTCCTGGAGGTCCAGGTGCTGCGAACATCCGAGGCCCCGGCGCGTCGGCACGGCAGTCTCGCGTGGCGCGCCTACCATGCCCTCGACCGGCGGCTGCTCGGCGAACTGCAGCCCATCATGGCGATGCGCGACCTGCCACCACGCTTGGCGGAGGCGCCCGCCCCGGCCGACACCGCGGCGCTGTGCGCCGCCGTCGCCGGTTTTACTCCGGATGTCGTCCTGTCGATCGGCCACTCGCCGGCTCGCATCGACCTTTGGCCATTGGCGCGTCGTGCCGCATGGTCCATCCCCGCGGAGGCGTGCAGACGTTCATGGGGACTGATGCACCTGCTGCCGGCCTTCTTGCGCGGCGACCCCGACGCCCCTTCCGGCCTGCCCGTGCATGACGATCGCGCCGGACGCGGCCTGCTCCTCGACCCCGCGGTGGTGTCCATCGCCCAGCTCAGCTTCGCCCGCAACAGCGCCTACCAGCTGCAGAAAGCGCCAGCGAAGCTCCTGCGCTCGCTCCGTCGATTGCAGCAGGGCCTACCGGGTACGGAGGCGCCGGTAAGCCTCGCCCGCGCGCCGGGAACCTTGGCCACGCTGGGCCTCTGCGCGAGGCTTCTGGGGCGCAGCCTAAGGCGCCACCTGCCGCGCGTGGGGCGTCGCGAGCGCTGGACGCTGGCCGCCCGCCGCTCGGGCGCCGCGCTCGACCCCGCCGAGCCGCGCGCCGACGGGTTCAACCGCTGGACGCCGCCTCGCGGCTGGTTCTGGGCCGACCCGTTCCCCATCCGGCGCGACGGCGTCGACCACGTGTTCTTTGAGGCCTACGACTACCAGCGCGGAATCGGCGAGATCCACGCCGTCACCGTCGACGCCGAGGGGCATCCCGGTCCGCACCGCGTGGTGATGCGCGGGGCGAAGCATCTCTCGTACCCCTTCCTCTTCGAGCATGCGGGCGAACCGCACCTGCTCGTCGAGTGCGCGCAGTCGCGGCGCATCGAGGCGTTCCGCACCGAGCGTTTTCCCGACGACTGGCGATCCGTCGCCACCCTGCTCGAAGGGTGGCGGGCGGTGGACGGCACGCTCTGGCAACAGGACGGACGTTGGTGGCTGTTTGCCTGCGTCGCGGAAACACCCTTCGACGACGGGGGCCGCGAGTTCAACGAGCTTTTCCTGTTCCACGCCGCAGGCCCGCTCGGCCCGTGGACACCGCATCGACAGAACCCGGTCGTGGCCGATGTGCGGAGCGCCCGCCCGGCCGGGCCGCTGTTCAGGCATGGCGGTCGACTGATCCGTCCGAGCCAGGACTGCGCGGCGGAGTATGGCCACCGGATCGTCTTCAACGAGGTGCGCAGGCTCGACGCGGAAGCCTACGAAGAGGCACCGATCTCGACCCTCGATCCCGACTGGGCGCCGGCCCTGCGCGGCTGCCACACCTACGCGCAGGCCGGGCGGCTCGAAGTGCTGGACGCGAAGTACCTCGCGCCAACGCGCGAGACGCGTCGCGACGCTGCCCCGTGAGTCGCGGCGCCGGGCGGCGACGCCTCGATCGCCTCGCCATCGGCCTTTCTCTCGCCGGCCTGGCGGTGTTGCTGGTGCCGATGCACCAGGCGTCCGGCTTACAGACGCTGTTCAACCTCGCGCACGTGCCGGCCTTCGCCCTGCTCGCCCTGCTGTGGGCCGAAGACCTGCTGGCGCGGGATTGGGCGCGCGTCCGTCGTCTCCGAGCGGTCGTCGCCGGCGGCCTTCTCGTGGCGGCAGCGACCGAAGGCCTGCAGATGCTGGTGCCCGGACGATACGCCGACCTCGGCGACATGCTGCGCAACAGCCTCGGCATGGCCCTGGGTCTTGGCATCCACTGGCGCTGGCCCGGCGTGCTCGCCCATCGGTTCGGACGGGACTGACGGTCGCCGCGATGCAAAGCGGCGGCGTGTTCCCACGCCGCCGCGCTGCTGCATATCGCGGTCGCTGGATTACTGCGCCGTCGGGATCAGGTTGGGCGGCAAGTACATCATGTAGGCGTCGATGTCCGTGTCGCTGGTGGTGCCGAAGTTCGAGGCCCAGATCACGCGGGTGAAGTCGCGGCTCACCGTCGCCTGCGGCTCGGTCCAGTAACCGCTCAGGCGGCTCTGGTGGTGGCCGATGTTGAGGATGCGGCCACCGGCGCGCAGCTCCACCGCGAACAGCTTGTTGTGCAGCCACTGGTTGGCACCCGACGAGCCGTAGGTCGACACCAGCACCCAGCCCGGCTTGGCGAAGGCCTGGCCCGACACGTGGTACGCCGTCGCCGTGCCCGAGAGGTAGG
>JAIXTZ010000139.1 GCA_027483745.1 Lysobacteraceae bacterium | reverse complement strand
GAGAACGTCGACCTGATCGGCCTCTCCGGCCTGATCACGCCCTCCCTGGAAGAGATGAGCCATGTCGCCAAGGAAATGAAGCGCCAGGGCTTCACGGTGCCTTTAATGATCGGCGGCGCCACCACCAGTCGCGCCCACACGGCGCTGAAGATCGACCCGCACTACGCCGAGCCCGTGGTGTGGGTGAAGGACGCCTCGCGCGCCGTCGGCGTGGCCCAGAGTCTGCTCTCGAAGGACCTGCGCGAACCGTTCATGGCCACGATCGAGGCCGATTACGAGGACGTCCGCCGCCGCCACGCCAACCGCGGCGACGCCAAGCCGCTGATGCCATTGGAGCGCGCCCGCGCCAAGCGCTTCGCGCCGGACTGGTCGGCCTACACGCCGCCGCAGCCGCACGCCCCCGGCGTGACGGTGTTCGACGACGTGCCCTTGGCCACGTTGCGCGAGTTCATCGACTGGACGCCCTTCTTCCAGACCTGGGAGCTGGCCGGCCGCTACCCGCAGATCCTCGACGATGCCATCGTCGGTACGCAGGCCCGCGAACTCTGGCGCGACGCGCAGGCCATGCTCGACCAGCTCGTCGCGGAAAAGTGGCTGACCGCCAAGGCGGTCGCCGGCCTGTGGCCCGCCGCCCAACACGGCGACGACATCGCCGTGTTCGACCCGGCGCAGCCCACGCAGCGCGTCGCCACGCTCCACACCCTGCGGCAGCAGGCCGACAAACCCGATACGCGGCCCAACCTCGCGCTGGCCGACTTCATTGCGCCGCCCGGGCACAACGATTGGGTCGGTGCCTTCGCCGTCAACGCCGGAATCGGGATCGAGCCGCACGTGGCCCGCTTCGAGGCCGCGAACGACGACTACAACGCCATCCTGCTGAAGGCGCTGGCCGACCGTTTCGCCGAAGCCTGTGCCGAATGGCTGCATCGCGAAGTGCGCACCCGGCTCTGGGGCTATGCCGCCGACGAGGCCTTTGACAACGAGGCCTTTATCCGCGAGGACTACCGCGGCATCCGCCCCGCGCCGGGGTACCCGGCCTGCCCCGAGCACAGCGAGAAGCGCACGATCTTCGACCTGCTGCAGGTGGAAACGAGGATCGGCCTGTCGCTGACCGAGAACTTCGCCATGTACCCGGCCTCGGCGGTGAGCGGCCTGTACTTCAGCCATCCGGACAGCCAGTACTTCGTGGTCGGCCGGCTTTCGCGCGAGCAGGTCGCCGACTACGCGAAGCGCAAGGGTCTACCTTTGGAGCAGGCCGAGCGCTGGCTGGCGCCGAACCTCGACTACGACCCGGACTGATGCGTCACCGGGAGCCGTTGCGCCCACCCTCACGCGACGAAAGCGACGCAGGTGTTACGAATCAGGCGTCGCAATTCAGCGGCCTCCCGTCCATCACGCCTTCCGTCCATGACCAAGACGACCCTCGCGGCCGCCCTTGCGGCCGCCCTCCTCCTCGCCATGCCGGCGCCCTCGCTGGTTTACGCCAACGAACGGCCCGCCGCTCCGGCCGACGCCCAGGCCAACCCTTTTCTGCAAGCCGACTGGTCGACGCCCTTTGGCGCCGTGCCCTTCGATCGCATCCGCCCCGAGCATTTCGTGCCCGCGTTCGAGGCCGGGATGGCGGCGCACCTCGTGGAGATCGAGGCGATCGCCAAGAATCCCGCGGCGCCCGACTTCGAGAACACCATCGCAGCGATGGAGCGCGCCGGCCGCGACCTCGACCGCGTGGGTGCGGTCTTCTTCAACATGACGTCCGCCAACAGCAGTGACGCGATCCGCGCCATCCAGACCCAGATGGCGCCGCGCATGGCCGCGCACCAGAACCGCATCCTGCTCGATCCGGCGCTCTTCGCCCGCGTCGAGGCGGTGTACGCCAATCGCGCCGCGGCCGGCCTCAACGCCGAGCAGCTCCGCCTGGTCGAGCGCTACCAGCTGCAGTTCACCCGCGCCGGCGCGGCGTTAACCGAGTCGCAGCGCGAGCGCGTCGCGGCGATCGGCGAGCGGATGGCGTCGCTGTCATCGCGCTTCCAGCAGAACCTGATGAAGGACACCGACGAGTGGGCGCTGTTCCTTGACGAGGCGCAGATGGCCGGCGTCCCGGCCCCGCTCAAGGCCGCCGCCGCCGCCGAGGCGAAAGCCCGCGGGCAGGACGGCAAGTTCGCCATCACGTTGCAGCGTCCCAGCGTCGAGCCCTTCCTGACCTTCGCCGAGGACCGTGCACTGCGCGAGCAGGCGTGGCGCGCCTGGACCCTCCGTGGCGACAACGGTGACGCCGAGGACAACAAGGCGTTGATCGCCGAGATCGTGGCCTTGCGCGCCGAGCGTGCGCAGATCATGGGCTACGACTCGCACGCCGAGTTCACCCTCGACGACACGATGGCCAAGACCCCGGAAGCGGCGCTGGATCTGATGCGCCGCGTGTGGGAGCCGGCATTGGCCCGCGCGAAGGAAGAACGCGCGGACATGCAGGCCCTGATCGCCCGCGAGGGCGGCGACTACGCGCTGCAGGGCTGGGACTGGCGCTACTACGCCGAGAAGGTCCGCAAGGAGCGCTTCGACATCTCGCAGGACGAGGTCCGTCCCTACTTCCAGCTCGAACAGTTCATCGCCGCGCAGTTCTACCTGGCCAAGCGCCTGTTCGGGCTCGAATTCACCGAGCGCAAGGACCTCCCGGTCTACCACCCCAGCGTGCGCGTGTGGGAGGTGAAAGACGCCGCCGGCCAGCACGTCGGCCTGTTCTACGGCGACTACTTCGCCCGCCAGGGCAAGTCGGGCGGCGCGTGGATGAGCAGCTATCGCGCGCAGGAGAAGTTCGACGGCGCGGTCACGCCACACATCGTCAACGTGATGAACATCCCGGCCGCGCCCGAAGGCGAGATCGCCACCGTGTCGCTCGACGACGCGATCACGCTCTTCCACGAGATGGGCCACGGCCTGCACGGCCTGATGTCCGACGTGAATTACCCGAGCCTCGCCGGCACGGCGGTCTCGCGCGACTTCGTCGAGTTCCCGGCACAGATCCTCGAGCACTACGTGCTGACGCCGCACTTCCTCAACAAGTTCGCCACGCACAAAACCACGGGCGCGCCGATGCCGGTAGAGCTGCAGCAGCGCCTGATCGCTTCGCGCCAGTTCAACCAGGGCTTCGCCACGGTCGAATTCCTGTCCTCGGGCTTCGTGGATATGGACTTCCATGCACTCACCGCCGAGCAGGCCAAGGGCATCGACGTCGCGGCCTTCGAGAAGCAGTCGCTGGAGCGCATCGGGGCCATCCCCGAAATCCCGATGCGGCATCGGAGCCCGCATTTCTCGCACGTCTTCGCCGGGGGCTACTCGGCCGGCTACTACAGCTACCTGTGGTCGGAAGTGCTGGACTCGGACGGCTTCGACGCGTTCTCCGAAACGGGCGACCTGTTCAACCCCGAGGTCGCCGCGCGCCTGAAGCGCTACGTCTTCTCGGCGGGCAACCTGCGCGACCCGATGGCGGCCTACGTGGCGTTCCGCGGCCGCGAGCCGGTGGTGGACCCGTTGCTACGCAACCGCGGGTTCCTCGCCGATGGCGACAAGCGCGGCACCGCGGCCGAAGGCGATAACGAAGGCTGATCGAGGCGTCGCTCGCACGGCACCAACGCCAGCAGAACACGACAGGGCCTTCGGGCCCTGTCGCATTTCCGGGCGTCGCAGACCGTGAGACAGGCTTGGGCGACAACAGGGCCCTCCCGACCGGTGCCCGCATGAACGCTGTCGTCCGCCCCGAACCCCCGACCGGCCCCACCGACGACACGGGGCGTTTGCCTCAACGGCAACACACCTCCCTTCCTGCTGCGAGCGTCGACGGCGGTCAGTGGGTGCAGCGCCTCGGCCGCAAGTACGCCGACCGCATCACCGCGCTGCGTCGCGTGCCCGCCACCGAGGGCGACTACGCGGCGTTTCCGCTGGACTTGCCCACCGGGCTGGCCGATGCGCTTCGCGCCCGCGGCATCACCCGCCTGTACCGCCACCAAGCCGAGGCCTGGCGCGCCGCCGAGGACGGCGAGAACCTGCTCCTGGCCACGCCGACCGCCTCGGGGAAGTCCCTGTGCTACCTGCTGCCGGTGCTTGCCGCGGCACGCCATGGCGGCAAATCGCTGTTCCTGTTCCCGACGAAGGCGCTGGCACAGGACCAGGTCGCCGAACTGATCGAGCTTTCCCAGGCCGGCGCGCTCGGCGTGCGCGCCGCGACGTTCGACGGCGACACCCCCGGCGACGCACGGCAGGCCATCCGCGCCGCGGCCGATGTCGTGGTGACGAACCCCGACATGCTCCACCAGGGCATCCTGCCGCACCACACCAAGTGGGCCGCCCTGTTCGAGAACCTGCGCTACGTCGTCATCGACGAGATCCACGGCTACCGCGGCGTGTTCGGCAGCCATGTCGCCAACGTGATCCGCCGGCTGAAGCGGCTATGCGCCTTCTACGGCAGCGACCCACAGTTCATCCTCTGCTCGGCGACCATCGGCAATGCCGTCGAACACGCCGAGGCCCTCATCGAAGCGCCGGTACACGCCATCACTGAGAGCGGTGCGCCCACCGGCGAGAAGTTCCTGTTGTTGTGGAACCCGCCCGTCGTGAACCCGGACCTCGGCCTCCGCGCCTCCGCCCGCTCGCAGTCGGTGCGCATCGCCCGCATCGCCATCAAGGCGGCGCTCAAGACGCTGGTGTTCTGCGGCTCGCGCACGCAGGTCGAGGTGATCACCAAGTACCTCAAGGAGGTCTTCGACCGAGAGCCCCGCGGCCCGGCCCGGATCCGCGCCTACCGCGGCGGCTACCTGCCGAACGAGCGGCGCGAAACGGAGGTGGCGATGCGGGCCGGCAAGGTCGACGGCATCGTCAGCACCTCGGCGCTGGAGCTCGGTGTCGACATCGGCGCCCTCGACGTGGTGGTGTTGAACGGCTGGCCCGGCTCGGTGGCGGCCACGTGGCAGCGCTTCGGTCGTGCGGGCCGGCGCCAGCAGGCCTCGGTGGGCGTGCTGGTGGCCAGCAGCGAGGCCATCGACCAGTACGTGGTGCAGCATCCGGAGTATTTCTTCGGCGCGAACCCCGAGCACGCGCGGATCCACGCCGACCAGCCGCTGGTGTTGCTCGATCACGTGCGCTGCGCGGCCTTCGAGCTGCCCTTCAGCGCCGGCGAACGTTTCGGGCCCGTCGAAGTCGATGGTTTCCTCGAATTGCTGGCCGAGGATGCCGTCGTGCACCGCGAGGGCGAGCGCTGGGAGTGGATCGCCGACAGCTACCCCGCCAATGCGGTGAACCTGCGCAGCGTGGCCGACGGCAACTTCGTCGTCGTGGACCGAACCGACGGCCGGCAGACGATCATCGCCGAGGTCGACTACACGGCCGCGGCACTCACCTTGTACGAGGGCGCCATCCACATGGTGCAGTCGGTGCCCTACCAGGTGGAGCGTCTCGACTGGCCGGGCCGCAAGGCCTATGTGCGCCGCACCTTCGTCGATTACTACACCGACGCCATCGACCACACCAAACTCAAGGTGTTGGAGCGCTTCGACGCCTCACCGCTGGGCGCCGGCCAGTGCGAGACCGGCGAAGTCCACGTGGTGCGCCGCGTGTCCGGCTACAAGAAGATCCGCTTCCACACGCACGAGAACATCGGCTACGGCCCCGTGCAGTTGCCGGACCAGGAACTGCAGACCACCGCCACCTGGTGGCAGCTGCCACCGGCCGTCCTCGAGGCCGCTTGGCCCACGCGCGAGCAGGCGCTCGCCGCCTTCCACGGCGCGGGCAACGCCCTGCACTGCGTGGCGCAACTGGCCGTCATGGCCGAAGGACGCGACCTGCAGAAGTGCGTCGACGACGCGCATCCGGACGGCCGCTTCCATCCGGCGCTCTACCTTTACGACGCCTACCCCGGAGGCATCGGCCTCTCGCAGCCCCTTTACGACCGTCGCGTGGAGCTGGTGAAGCGCGCCCGCGGCCTCATCGCGGCCTGCGTGTGTCTGCGCGGCTGCCCGGCCTGCATCGGGCCGGTGGCGCCAGCGAAAAAGGGCGAGTCCGAAACCCCGAAGCGCGCGGCGCAGCGGCTGCTCACGCTGTTCGAGGCCGCATGAGTGCGGCGCTCGATTGGTTGAGGCAGCAGCGGCAAGTTCCCGCTGCGCCCACATCACCCCGTATCGAAGAATGGCAGGACGTCGTCGACGCGCTGCGCCGCCTGCGAGAACGCGGGCCGCGCAAGCTCGCAGCGGCCACACCACTCACCGCCCTGGCCGTCGATCGCACGCTCCCGGGCGACGAGATCGCGCCCGGCCTGTGGCGGCACGTCACGCTGCGCGCGCGGCCGCTGGCCCCGACGGTGATCGCACTCGGCGATCTCGCCGTGGCGTCGCCGGCAGCGCGTCGGCGGGGCACCGTACCTTTGCCCGAAAGCGTCGAAGCCTCGCGCTTGGCGTTCTTCGATACCGAGACCACCGGCCTCGCCGGAGGCACCGGCACGCGCGCCTTCATGGTCGGCATCGCACGCTTCACCCCTTCGGGACTTGCGATCACGCAGTTCACCTCGGCCACGATGGCCGCCGAGGCCGCGATGCTTCGGGCCGTGATCGATGCGCTGGGCGACGACGCGGTGCTTGTTAGCTACAACGGCAAGAGCTACGACCGCCCCCTGTTGGGCACGCGATTGCGCCTCTCGTGCATCCCCGACCCGCTCTCGCGCTTTCCTCACCTCGACTTGCTGCACCCCACGCGCCGCCGGCTGCGGCACGCCCTGCCCGACTGCCGCCTCGCCACGGTAGAAAGGCACTGGCTGGGCGTGCTTCGCGAAGACGATCTGCCCGGCAGTGAAGCGCCTGCGGCCTGGCTGGCGTACCTCCGGGGCGGCAGCGCCGCCCTGCTGCGGCGTGTCGGCGAGCACAACGCGCAGGACCTCGCGAGCCTCGCCGCCCTGTTGCTCCATCACCTCGAGGACGCGGCTGCGGTCGACGCCCCACGCGGCTAAGCTCGCGCCCCATGCATGACACCGCCCCGCACGTCATCCGTCTCGACGGCCTCGGCAATGCCGAATTCCTCTCCCGCTACGCCGCACCGGGGCGCATCGGGCTGTGCGGCGGCTCCGACGCCGTCACCATGGCGATCCGCCGCGCCCAGGGTTTCGTCACCGAGGATGGCCATCGCAGCCCGTGGTCGCACGCGTTCCTGTTCACGGGCGAGCGCGCCGACGGCCATCACTGGGTGATCGAATCCGACCTCGATCTGCGTTC
>JAIXTZ010000300.1 GCA_027483745.1 Lysobacteraceae bacterium | reverse complement strand
GCCATCGCCGCCGTTTCGCTGCTCGTGGGCGGCATCGGGATCATGAACATCATGCTGGCCAACGTGCTGGAGCGGCGCCGCGAGATCGGCCTCCTCCGTGCGCTGGGCGCACGCCAGGAAGACATCGTCGCGCGCTTCCTGCGCGAGGCCGCCGCCATCTGCGCCGCCGGTGCCGTGCTCGGCCTGGTGTTCGGCGCGCTGTTGGCCTACGCCATCGCCGCGTTGGCAGGCTGGCAGGTGGCTTGGGCCCCGTTGCCGGTGCTGGGCGCCGTGCTCGCCTGCACGGTCGTCGGTCTCGGCTTCGGCGTGTACCCGGCGCGACAGGCGGCGCAGCTCGACCCCATCGCCGCCCTGCGGACCGACTGAGCTTCAGCGTGGGCCGTCGTCGGGGCGACGGAAAGGCAGCACCGTCCCGCGTTCGTCCTCGCGCGCAGGCCGCACCCACAACACGGGCACCTCGCCGGGTCGCCCGGGCTCGTAGGTCGCGTGCTCGAGCGCTTTCGCTTCCCCCAGCGCTTCGGCCTGCTGCTCCTCGACTTCCCAGGAATAGGGCTTGCGCGGCGGCGGCGGATCGCGACGGCGCCAGACGAAGGCCGCGATCACGCCGGCCAGCGCGCCACCCGCGTGCATCTCCCAGCTGATGCGCCATTCGTGCGGGAGCACCGTCAGCAGCATGCCGCCGAACAGCATCATCGCGACCATCGCCGCCACCACGGCCGGCCGATCGCGGCGGAGCAGCGCCAAGGCGAACAGTGCGAAGAACAGGCCATGCACCAGGCCCGAGGCGCCCAGGTGGTTGGATGGCCGGCCGATGATCCAAGTGAAAATCCCGGCGCCCACCCAGGCCGCCAGCACGATCCGCGAGGCCGAACGTGGATAGACCGTGCCGAGCAGGGTGCCCAGCACCACGAGGCCCAGCGCGTTGGAGAACAGGTGGCCCCAGTCCGCGTGCAGCAGCGGCGCGGCCACCAGCCCGACCAGCCCGTCCAACGTGAGGGGCACCACGCCCCACTGCGACAAGCCGGGCCAGGCGATCGTCGCCACGTGCACCAGCCCCAGCGCCGCCACGAAGGCGGTCCAGCGGAACAGGCTGCGGCGTGCGCGGGCGCTCTGGGCCCGGGATTGGGCGGCCGGGTCGAAGGTCGGCGTCATCGTTTCCATGGTCGCCAGATGGGGCCTTTCGGCCCGACCACAAGCGACCCTCTATCATCCGCCGGCTTCCCAACGCCGCCGCCATGGACCTCGACCCGCGCACCCTCAACGCCACGACCACGATCCTCAGCGCGGCGATCGCGCTGTCGATCGCGTTCGTCGCCGATGCGTATCCCCCGGGCATGCGCCGCTACATCCGGACCTGGGCCGGCGCTCTGGGGTTCTTCGCGATCGGGTGGGGCCTGCTGGCCGCGCGGGGGAGCATCCCCGATGGCGCCTCGGTGGTGCTCGCCAACCTGTTCGTGCAGCTCGGGCTCTTCGGCCTGCTGGTGGCCCTGCGCGACTTCCTGCACCTGACGCGGTTCCATCGACGCGATCTGATCCCGCCGCTGCTGGTGGTCGGCGCCTGCAGCTGGTTCCTGTACGTCGAGCCACACATCGGCATGCGAATCGCCGCGATCACCGTGGCCAACGGCCTGCTGTTGGCCGAAGCGCTGGTCGTGCTCGTCCAACATGCGCCCAAGCCCGCCCCGCGTCCGTACGTGCTCCTGTCCGGCTGCTTCGCGGTGCTGCTCGTGTTCCTGGTGGCGCGCGCCGTCGCGCAGTTCACCCTGGCGCCGGCACCCGCGCTGCACACGCCGAATCCCGCGCAGGCGGCCCTCTTCTTCGTCGCGAACGCGGCGCCGCTGGTCGCCACCCTGGGCTTCCTGTTGGCCATCGCCGATCGCCTGCAGGGTCGCCTGCACGGCCTGGCCAGCAGCGACCCCCTGACCGGTCTCGCCAACCGCCGTCATCTCGAGGCCCGTGCACGCACGATGCCGGCCTTCGCCCTGCTCGCCATCGATGTCGACCACTTCAAACCCATCAACGATCGCCATGGCCATGCCGCTGGCGACGAGGTGTTGGTGCAATTGGCGGGACGGTTGTCGGAATCGGCACCGGTCGACGCGCTCGTGGCCCGACTGGGCGGCGAGGAATTCGTCGTGGTGCTCCCCGGCGTCGGGCTCGACGAGGCGCTGGGCGAAGCCGAGCGGCTCCGATCCGCGATCGCGGGCCGGCCCTGCGAGCTCGACGACCACGTCCTCGAGCTCACCGTCTCCATCGGCGTGGCCTGCGGTCCGGGTGGGGATGATGGCTTGCGCGACGTCCTTCGGCGTGCCGACCTCGCGCTGTATGCCGCCAAGCGCGAGGGGCGGAACCGGGTCGTCGCCGACGGTGGTGCTGCCGCCACCGCTGCGGCCAGCGCACCGGGGGTGGCGCGTACAATGGCGCAATGAACGCCTCTGCCGAAAACCCCGCCGTCCGCCTCAAGATCGAGCGTCGCTCGAACCACCCCTGGATCTTCCAGAAGATGGTGGAGAAGCCGCCGACCAAGCCGAAGCCCGGCAGCATCGTCGAGGTCTACGACCGCGACGGCACTTGGTGCGGCCGCGGCTTCTACAACGGCCATTCGCGCATCGCCCTGCGCATCCTCACCACCGACCCGGACGAGGCCATCGACGAGGCCTGGTTCCGGACGAAGATCGCCGCGGCGGTCTCGCTGCGCCGCGACCTGCTGAAGCTCGACGCGGTCAGCGACGCCTGGCGCGTGGTGCATTCCGAAGGCGACGGCATCTCCGGCCTCGTGGTCGACCGCTACGGCGACCTGCTGGTGGTCGAGTTCTTCTCCGCCGGCGCATTCCGCCATCGCGAGTGGGTCTTCTCTGCGCTTGAAAGTGAATTCCCGGGCTGCCGGTTCTGGTGGTTCGCCGACGAGCACGTGCAGAAGCAGGAGAGCTTCGACCTGCACCAGCGCGAGGCACCGAAGCCCGTCGTCATCACCGAGCACGGCATCCAGTTCCGCGCCGCCCCAGGCAGCGCGCACAAAACCGGTTTCTTCGCCGACCAGCGCGACAACCGCGAGTGGCTGTCGCGCCAGGTCGAAGGTCGCAGCGTGCTCGACCTGTGCTGCAACACCGGCGGTTTCGCCGTGTACGCCGCGGCGCGCGGCGCGTCGGAAGTGGTGGGCGTCGACATCGACGAAGACGTCATCGCCATCGCCAAGCAGAACCTCAAGCTCAACGCGCAGGCCGCCGCGACGAAGACGCGCTTCATCCACGCCGACATCTTCCCGTGGCTGCGCGACGCCGCCGCCCGCGGCGAGCAGTACGACGTCGTCATCCTCGACCCGGCCAAGATGACCCGCGATCGCGAGCAGGTGATTCCGGCGCTGAAGAAGTACCTCGACATGAACAAGCTGGCCCTCGGCGTCTGCAAGCCGGGTGCGCTGTTCGCCACCTTCTCGTGCACGGGCTTGGTGAGCGAGGAAGAGTTCCTCGACATGCTGCGCCGAGCGGCCTTCTACGCGAACCGCACGGTGCAGGTGATCAAGGTGGCCGGTGCCGGCGCCGACCATCCGTGGCTCGCCCACGTGCAGGAAAGCCGCTACCTGAAGGCCGCGTTCTGCCGCGTGCTGGATTGACTCAGGTCGGGCAGCGGCCATCGCGGCAGCGCCGTGGCAGGCGCAGCCGGCAGAACACGGCGTAGGCCCAGGCCAGCGCGCGCGAATCGATGGCCCACGCGAAACGCCGCGCCCACGGGGCGTAGCGCGGCAGGCGGTGCCAGATCTCTCGGAAGGCCGGCACGCCGATGTGCCAGGTGCCGTCGGTGTCGCGAGCATGCAGGGTCGCGATCGCGGCCATCGGATCAATCCCGACCTCGGCGAGGCGCGTGAGCTCCTGCGCCGCATCGGTGAATCGGATCGCTTCGGCCCCCGGTTGCGCGCGGTAATGCGCCATCTCGCGTCGGCAGGCCGGGCAGCCGCCGTCGTAGAAGACTTCGAGGGAGGGGATCGTGGCTGTCGACATGTCCGGGATCATCAAGGCATCGCCGCGCAGCCGCGGTGAAGCCCGTCGAGAACGGTTCGCGGATGCGAATGGCCGCACGATGCTTCGCGCCCCGGCGACGGTGGCGAGGTTCCAATAGGCGCATGGACAGTCGCGAACCCCCGTCGCTCACCTTTGCCAGCGTGCTCGACCAGCTGTGGAACCAGCTCGCCGACGGCCAACGCCTGCGCCATTCACCGTTCCACCAAGCCGTGTTGGCCACGAGTTCCCCGCGTGGACCAAGCGCACGCTACGTGGTGCTGCGACAGGTCGACCGCGAGCGCGGCGTGCTGGGCTTCCACACCGACCGTCGCAGCGAGAAGTGGACGGAGCTCGAGCGCGATCCCCGAGTGTCCCTGTGCTTCTACGGGCAAAGCGTGCAGGTGCGTGCCGAAGGGCGCGCGCTGCTGCACCACGACGATGGCGTGGCGGACCTCGCCTGGAAGCGCACCGGCCTGATGTCGCGGCGCTGCTACCTCGCCGAAGCCGCCCCGGGCACGGTGGCGCCGGTGCCCACCAGTGGCCTGCCCGCCCACCTGTCGAAGGATCGACCGAACGAAGCGGAGAGCGCCGGCGGCCGGGTGAACTTCGCCGTCGTCACCGTGCCTTTGCAGCGGATCGAATGGCTGCACCTGGCGTTCGAGGGCCACCGACGCGCCCGTTTTTCGCGCGTTGGGCAGGGACCCTGGCGGGGCGAGTGGTTGGTGCCGTGAGCCGGCGGCGCGCTCCCGGCTGAGCGCGGCCAGCGCGCTACACTGCGCGCCTTCTCCGAACGGCCTTTCGCGTGGACGCTGCCGCACCGGCCCGACGCCCCCCGGGCCTCGTCTTCATCTGGATCACCGTCGCCCTCGACATCCTCGCAATTGGTGTCGTGATCCCGGTGCTGCCGCACCTGATCAAGCAGTTCGTCGGCGGCTCGGTCGAGACCGCGGCCTGGTGGGTGGGCGTGTTCGGCAGCGTCTTTGCGCTGTCGCAGTTCCTCGCATCCCCCGTGCAAGGCGCGCTCTCCGACCGCTTCGGCCGGCGCCCGGTCGTGCTGCTGTCGAACCTCGGCCTCGGGCTGGATTTCGTCCTGATGGCCTTGGCGAACACGCTGCCCTTGCTGTTCCTCGGTCGCGTGCTCGCGGGCCTCACGTCGGCGTCGATCAGCACCGCGAACGCCTACATCGCCGACATCACGCCGGCGGACAAGCGCGCTGGCGCGTTCGGCATGCTCGGCGCGGCCTTTGGCATCGGCTTCGTGCTCGGTCCGGCGCTCGGGGGCGTCCTCGGCGAAATCGACGTGCGCTTGCCGTTCTGGCTCGCGGCGGGGTTGTCGCTGGCGAACTTCCTCTACGGATTCTTCGTGCTGCCGGAGTCGCTGCCAGTGGAGAAGCGCAGCACCCGGTTCGACGCGAAGCGCGCGAACCCGCTCGGTGCGCTGGGCTTGCTGGCGCAAGCCCGCGGCGTGCTGGGCCTCGCCGGCGTCGTGTTCCTCTCGCAACTCGCGCACTACGTGCTGCCAAGCGTCTACGTGCTGTACACCGATTACCGTTACGGCTGGAGCGAGCTCGATGTCGGGTTGACGCTCGGCCTTGTCGGGATCTGCAATGCCTTCGTGCAGGCGGTGCTGGTTCGGAAGCTGGTGCCGCGCATCGGCGAGCGGCGCGCGGTGGGCATCGGCCTCGCCTGCGGCATCGCGGGCTTCGCGTGGATGGGCGTGGCGCCGACCGGCGCACTGTTCCTGCTGTCGGTGCCGCTTCTGGCACTGTGGGGCCTCGCGGGCCCGGCCACGCAGAGCCTCGTCACGCAGCGCGTCGACCCCACGCTGCAGGGCCGCCTGCAGGGTTCCCTCGCGTCGCTGGTGTCGACGGCGGGCATCTTCGGGCCCTTCCTGTTCACCGGCATCTTCCGGCTCTTCATCGGCGAGCACCCGCCGGCCTACGTGCCCGGAGCCGCCTTCCTGTTTTCCGCCGCGCTGCTGGGCGCCGCATGGGTGTTGGCCCATCGCGCTACGCGACCGCTTCCGGGCTGAGCCGCAGCGCGCGAAGGATGGCGGGACTTCTCGCGGCGTGAACGCCCCTGGGCCTAGGGTGTGAAGCCGTCCCCTGCCGCGTGAAGACTCCCATGAGCGACGACGCCGACCGCGTCTCCCGTAACGAAGCCGAAGCGGCCGTCCGCACCCTGCTGCGCTGGGCCGGCGACGACCCGTCCCGAGAGGGACTGGTCGACACGCCACTGCGCGTGGCGCGGGCCTGGCGCGAATGGTTCAGCGGCTACACGCTGGATCCCGACGCCTACCTCGCGCGCACCTTCGAGGAGGTGGAGGGTTACGACGAGATGGTGGTGCTGCGCGACATCCCCTTCGAGAGCCACTGCGAGCACCACCTCGCGCCGATCATCGGCAAGGCCCACGTGGGTTACCTGCCCGGCGGGAAGGTGGTCGGCATCAGCAAGCTGGCCCGCGTCGTCGAAGCCTACTCGCGCCGCCTGCAGGTGCAGGAGAAGCTGACGGCGCAGATCGCCGACTGCATCGAGCGCGTGCTGCAACCGCGCGGCGTGGGCGTGGTGATCGAGGCCAGCCACGAATGCATGACCACCCGCGGCGTGCACACCCGCGGGGTGAGCATGGTGACCTCGACCATGCGCGGGCTGTTCCGTGACGACGCCCGAACGCGCGCCGAGTTCCTCGCGTTCGTCGAAGTGGGCGGCCATCGCCGCTGAGCGTTGCTAGAATGCGGGCATGGACCTGCCCCTCCGACCCCTCCTGATCGATTGCCGCATCGAGCTCCGCAAGGCGATGCGGCAGTTCGACCAATCCGACCTGTGCCACCGCCTCGATACCGCGCTGTCGATGCTGGGGGCCGGTGTCGGCGCGCCGGCACCGGGGGCGGAGAAGCCCGACGGCCCGCCGACGCCTGCCGACCGCACTGGCCAACAGGTCGCTTACGCGTGGCAAATGGCGGCGCGCAACCTCAAGGCCAGCCATCCGTCGCTGTATGCCGAACTTCAGAAGGAAGTGCTGCGCCTGCTCGACCACGGCATCCCTGCGGATGCCAACGCCGAGATCGAGCGCCTGCAGCAGGATCTCGAAGCCGCCGAGGCCGCCGCTGGCGCCGCCAAGCTGGCGCGCATGAAGGCCACCGGCCAGCTCAACACCATCTGCAAGACGCTGGCCGCCGCCGCCCCGCACGTCGAGGAAACCGGCGATGCGCAGGCCACGGCGCTGGCGCGGGTCGAAGCGCTGGTGAAGGGCCAGGGCGCGAACCTCGGCAGCGTCGCCGAAGTGATGGCCGGCGCCGCCGATCCCGAGGCGGTGCCGCCGCCCAGCTTCGTGCTGGAGATGGTCAAGGCCGGCGAGCGCCGCTTCAACAAGCCGCAGCGCGAGTTCGCCGTCGCCGAAGCGATGATCGTCACCGGCTGGCAGTACACGCCGGTGGAGCTGCTGGAGCGCGGCGAAAGCTGGTTGGCCGGCCTGCTGCTGAACCCCGACGCCCACGCCTGAGGCGGGCTTGAACGGCACCGCGCCCGGGCTGGTGCAGCGCCTGCAGGACAGCCCGCAGCGGCTCTCCGACAGCATCCGTGCCTCCGCGCTGTGGTTGGCCGTGCTCGATGGCCCGCTCGATGCGCGCGAGTTCCATGAGGTCGGCCTCGCGCTGACGCACGACCCCGAGGGCGTGCCGCTGCAGGAGATCGCCGAAGCCTTCGCCGCCGATGCGATGCCGAAGGACCTGCCGAAGCTGTTCCGCTTCCTGCGCGGCCAACGCTCGCCGAAGCGCACCGTCTCGCTGCTCGACCTCTACATCCGCGTGGCCGCGGCCGACGGCCGCATCTCGCAGATCGAACGCCATGCGTTGATCTTCCTCTCCGACCTGCTGGCCGCGCCGGCCTCGCTGTTGGGCGAACGCTTCGAGGCCTTGCTCGGCCTCGAGTTCGAGGCACCGGCGGATCTCTCCGACCCGGCGTTCTTCGAGGCGGCGGAAGCCATCGCGCGGGCCCGTGCCGCGCGCCAGAAGGCCCGCGAGGCCGATGCCGGCAAGGCCGCGCAGGCCGATGCCGAGCGCCGCGATGCCCTGCTGGTGCTCGGCCTGAAGACGGACGCCACGCCGATCGCGATCAAGGCCGCCTGGCGGAAGCTCTCGCGCCAGCACCATCCCGATCGCCAGCTGCAGGCCGATGACGCCGCGAAGGCTGCGTCGGTGGAGCGATTCGACGCGGTGCAGAAGGCGTGGAAGCGCCTGCAGGACGACGACGATGCGTGACCTTTACGAACGCCTTGGCCTCGGCTTCGGTGCCGACGAGGCCGCGCTGCAACGGGCGATCGGCGCGACGAAGGACCGCGAGCTCGCGCAGCGCGCGAAAGCCGTGCTGCTCGAAGCCGACCGTCGTGCCGCGCACGACGCGGTGTACCTCGTGGCGCGCCGCCTGCGCGACTGGCGCGTCGAACTGCTGATGGAGGACGGTGCCTGGGCGCAGGCGCTGGCCGACAGCGACCTCGTGCGTCCCGACCTGCCTACGGAGCCGCTGGCGAAGCCGTCGGCATCGACCCACAAGCGCGGTGCGCGCTGGTGGCATCGCCTGTTGAAGCGCTGAGCCGCCGCGGCCCGGGCGCTCAGCCCGCTTCGGCGCTCTTCGGCGCGTTCACCGGCATCACCACCGTGAAGCGCGCGCCTTGGCCGGACCGGCTCTCCACGTCGATGCGCCCACCGAGGCTGCGCTGCACGAGGCTGTAGACGATGTGCAGGCCGAGGCCGCTGCCGCCCTCGCCGAGCTTGGTGGTGAAGAACGGATCGAAGATCCGCGGCAGGTGCTCGGCCGGGATGCCCACGCCGTCGTCGCTGACGCTCAAGGCCACCTGGTCCGCGTCGAGCGGGCGGGCCACCACGCGCACTTCGCCGGGGCGGTCGCCGAGGCCGTGCAGCAGCGCGTTCAGCACGAGATTCGTCACCACCTGGCCCAGCGGCCCGGGGTAGCTGTCCATCGCGAGGCCCGGGGCGATGTCGACGACCACCTGGTGCGGCGTTTTGCGCAGCCGGGGCTGCAGCGTGCCGATGATCTCGTCCACCACTTCCGCGAGGTCGAAGCGGCGACGCTGCTCGGAGGTCTGGTCGACCGCGACCTGCTTGAAGCGGCCGATCAGCTCGGCGGCGCGCCGCGCATTGCGGACGATCAACGCCTGCGCTTCGGCCTGCTGCTCGAGGAAGGTGTCGAGCGTCGAGCGCTTCAGTTCCCCGGTATCCAGCTTGCGCCGCAGCTCTTCGATGCCATCGCCCAGCGTGGTGGCGACCAGCAGCGCGCTGCCGAGCGGTGTGTTGAGTTCGTGGGCGACGCCGGCCACCAGGGAGCCGAGCGAGGCGAGGCGTTCGCTGCGCACCAGTTCGACCTGGGCACGGCGGAGCTGCTCCACCGTCGCCGAGAGTTCGGCGTTCGATGCCGCGAGGTCGTGCGTGCGCTTGGCCACCCGCGATTCCAGCGCCTCGTTCAGGCGCTGCAGGGCGGCGGCCGCGGCCTTGCGCTCGGTGACGTCGAACAGGCTGGCCAGCAGCAGCGGGGCCTCTTCCGGCCCGAAGCGCGTCAGGTGCACCTCGGCGTCGAATTCCGTGCCGTCGGGGCGGCGGTGGCGCCAGTCATAGACCTGGGCGTGGCCGGCCAGGGCCGCCACCGTGTAGGGGACGATGGCCTCCTCGGATGGCGTGCCGTCGTACTGCAATGGCGTGGAGACGTCGGCCGCATTCGTGTTCAGCGTGGCGTCGCGATTGCCCCAGCCATAGATGGCCACCGCCGCCTCGTTGCAGTCGACCATGCAGTTCGCGCGCGGATCGACCACGATCACCGGCAGCGGCGAGCGCTTGAACAGCACCTCGTTGTATTCCGCCTGCAGCTTGAGGCCGCGGGTCTGCTCATCGAGGCGGTCGAGCATGCGGTTGAACGCCTCGGCGAGGTGGCTGACCTCGTCGTCGCCCTCCACGGGCGCGCGACGGCCCTGCGCATTGCTGGTGTCGATCGATTCCACCACGGCGCTGACGCGCCGGATCGGGCCCGAGATCAGCCGCTCCAACAGCGCCGCGAGTACCAGGGCCAGGACCGCGCCGACCGCGCCGGCCGCTGCCCAGGTTTCCGCCTGTTCGCGCAGGCGCGCCTCGACCGGGCCGAGGCTGGAGCGGAGCGAGAGCGAACCGACGGTCTCATCGAGCTCGACCGGTACTTCGACCACCAGCGAACCGCCGGGCACCACCCCGGCGGCGCTGCGCGTCTGGGGACAGGCCGTGACGTCGGCGGTGGTGTAGCCGGTGAACAGGCGACCCTCGTTGTCGTACAGGCAGGCCGCTTGCACGTGGGCGATGCCGCTCAGGGCGTCGAGGTTCTCCTGCGCCAGGGACGGATCGCCGAAGAGCAGGGCCGCGGCGCTGCGGTTCGCCACCAGCGTCGCCAGCGCCGCCTGCTCGGAACCCAGCGCATCGCGGGCCGCGTCGCGCTCGCTCACCAGCGCGATGGCACCGAAGGTGGTGATCGCCAGCAGCGTGACCGCGCCGATGACGGCCAGCAGCCGCGTCCGGATCGACAGGCTGCGCAGGCCGCGGATCACCGGCCGCCACCGCTGCCGCCGTGCCGCACCTCCGAAACCTCCAGCAGCTTGGCGCTGAAGCGCAGCGGCGAGCGACGGATGCTCGCGAGGTTCACGTGCAGCTTCACGCGGCCACTGGCGGTGACGAGCGCCACCATGCCGCCGTCGCGGGCGAAGGCGGCGTCGCTGGCGACGGTGAGCGTGGTGGGGGCGGCGTTGGCGGTCGCGGCGGCCTCGATCGCGTCCGGCGTGCCGACGCCGAGGTAGGCGATCTGGCAGCGCGGCAGGTCGGCGAGGGCCGTAGGGCGAGCGATTTCGATGGCGCGTGTACCGACGCGTCGCCGGGCAAGCGCGTCCAGGCGGGCACCGAACGGGTCGGTGCCGAACACGCAGATGCGGAAGGGGCCGTCCCCGGAGGGAAAGGCGTCCGGCGGCCACTCGACGAAGCGGGTGAAGTTGTAGAGGAATGCGGCCTTCAGCGCGTACTCGTCCGCCGCGCCGCTGGCATGGGCGGTGGGCGCCAGCACCAGCGCCAGCAGCATCGCGAAGGATGATCGGACCCGGGCCCGCATCATGGCGGGCTCCAGGCCACGGACCAGGTGATGCTGCGTGGCACCGCGGTGTTCACCCGCAGGCTCTCGAGGTACTCGACCGCCCGTGGGTCGTTCGCGTTGCCGATGGAAAGCGCGGTTTCCCAGCCCGGCGCGGGGCGCCAAGCCATCCGCAGGTCGATGCGGTCCTCGCCGGGAAGTACGCCGATGCGCGCCGAATTCGTCGCGCGGTCGTCGTCGCGCCACCAGCGCAGGTCGACGTCGATGGCGTCGGTCGGCGACCACTCCAGGTGCACCTGTCCGCTGAGCTCGGGCAGGAAGATGGTGTCGACGCCACCGGGCTGGCCAATGAAGCGGTCGCGTCCCCGGTGCCAGGTCAGCGAGGCAGCCACCGACCAGTGCTCCGAGGGCAGCCACTGCGTCACCAGTTCGACGCCGTGCACGCGGTCGCGTACCCGCGAGCCGGGGGTCGTGCTCAGGTTGGCATAGCGACTCCCGAACGCGGAGGCGTCGAGCGAGAACGCGGGAGACAACTGCTGGCGCCAGCCCAGTTCGGCCACGTCGACTTGCCAGGGGGCCTGCGCGGGGTTGCCGATGAAGCAGGTGCCGGCCTCGTAGCGCCGGCAGCCGAAGGCGGTGATGAGGTTGGCCGGGACGTTGAACAGCGCGCCGTCGCGCTCCAGGCGGGTGGAGGAGCGCAGGGCCCGCGTCCATCCGCCCCAGAACGTCCCGCCGAAGCCGGGCTGCCAGCGCAGCCGCACGGTCGGCTGCGTGTCCCAATCCATGCTGCGGGAATCCTCGACCTTGGCGCCGGCGATCAGCGTCCATCCACGGCCGAGGTCGGACTGCGTCTGGGCGAACAGGCTTCGCTTGGCATCGGTGCCGATCTGCGGCAAGGCGCCGAAGCAGCCCGTGCAGGGCGGGGTCGCCGATCGCAGCGGCGTGCGCGTGTCGCTGCGGTAATGGTTGTAGCCGAGGCCCCAGGTCCAGGCGTGGCGCCCGGACGTGCCGCTGTGCTGCAGGTCGAGGTCGAACACCCGCTGCGTGTCCTCGAGCGTCGCGTCGCCGAGGTCGAGCCGCTGCAGGCTGCCGCGCAGCGCGAGCGCCTGGCCGTTGGCGAGGTCGCGGCGCCATTCGCCGGCGGCGTGGTCGAGGTCGAACCAGTTCACGTTGTCGCGCGGCAGCCCGCCGACGAGCCGCTGGTCGACGAAGCGGCCTTCGCGGTGGCCGAGCCAGACCGTGAGGGCGCCGCCGGGGCGGTCCTCGGGGCTGTCGAAACGCAGCATGGCCGTGCGGAACAGGCCCTCGTCGCGGCCCTCCCCGCCCACGGCACGGGGCGCCGTCCACGCGCTCTGCCCGATCGGCGGCAGCAGCCCGGGGGCGGAATCCATCCAGCGCAGCCCGAGCCGCCAGGTCCAGTCGCCGAGACGTTGGCCGGTGCGCGCTTCCGCGAAGCGCTCGATATCGCCCTCGCCGAGGCCGACCGCGATGCGCTGCCCGAGCGTGGCGTCGCTGCGGCGGGTGACGATGGAAATGATGCCGTCGACGGCGTTGGCCCCCCAGAGCGGGCCACCCGGACCGCGCACCACTTCGATGCGCTCGATCTCGTCGATCGGCAGGTCGAACGTTTCCCAGCGCACGCCGCCGAAGAGCGGCGTATAGGCCGGACGGCCATCGATCAGCAGCAGCATCGTGCTGGTGAACCGGCTCATCGCATTGCGGCTGGCGATGGCCCACTTGTTGCCATCCCACTTGCCGACATGCAGGCCCGGCACCAGTCGCAAGGCATCGGGAAGCCGCTGGATGCCGGAGCGGCGCAGGGTGGCCTGGTCGATGACGAACACCGCGGCCGCGGCATCGGCGCTGCGCTGCTCGCTGCGACTGGCCACGCTGACCGGCAGTTCAAGCAACTGCTGCAGCTCGAGGTCGAGCAACTCGTCGGCGGACGGCTGGGCCTGCGCGTCCATCGCGACGAGCCCAATGGCGAGTGGCAGCCCCCAGCGCGGGCTCACAAGGCGAAGCCCTCGCCGTGCTTGGCCAGCCACTCGCCGAGCGAATCGATGGCCAGCGGTGGCGAGAACAGGTAGCCCTGCAGTTCGTCGCAGCCGAGTTCGATCAGGCGCTGGCGCTGCGTCGGCGTCTCCACGCCCTCGGCGATCACCTTCAGGCCCAGCGCCCGGCCGAGCTCGATGATCATCTCGGCGAGGCTGCCGCCGCCGGTATCGGCATCAAGGCCCATCACGAAGCTGCGGTCGATCTTCAGGCGCTCGGGTGCGAGCTTCTCGAGGCTGGAGAGCGAGGAATAGCCGGTGCCGAAATCGTCGATGGCGACGCAGACGCCGAGCTGCTTCAGCGCGGCGAGCCGCGGCAGCACGATGTCCGGCGACTGCATGGCCACCGATTCGGTGATCTCGATCTCGAGCAGTTCCGCCGGCAGCCCGCCGTCGGCGAGCGCCTCGGCCACCATGATCTCGAAGCCGGGCACCAGCAGCTGGCTCATCGAGACGTTGACGGCCATGCGCAGCGGGTGGCCGGCATCGCGCAGGGCGGCGGCGCGATGGATCGCGCTGCGCATCGCCCAGGCGCCGAGGTCCTTGATCAGGCCGGACTGCTCGGCGATCGGGATGAAGCGGCCGGGCGGCACCAGCCGGCCGTCGTCCGAGCGCCAGCGCATCAGCGCCTCGAGGCCGACGGTGCGGCCGCTCCGCGCCTCGACCTGCGGCTGGTACATCAGGAACAGGCGCTGCTGGTCGAAGGCCGCGCGCAGGCCGTGCAGCAGGCGCGTGCGTTCCTTGATCTCGGTGGCGACCTCGTGCGAGTAGAACGCGACCGAGCGATGGCCGGTCTGCTTGGCGCGCTTCAGCGCCGAGTAGCCCATCTTGATGACTTCGCCGCCACTGACGCAGTCGCTCACCAGTTCGACGCCGCCGAACGAGGCGGAGAGGCCGATCTGCAGGTCCTCGACGTCGAAGGGCTCGTCGAGCCGCTTGGCCCATTCGGCCGGCACCAGCAGGTCGCGCGGGCCGAAGGCGGCGAAGGTGTCGTTGGCGACGCGCGCCACGCGCACGCTGGCGTCGGCCTGCGCCATCAGCCGCTGTGCCACGCCGCGAAGCAGGGCGTCGCCGATGCGGTCGCCGAAGGTCTCGTTGATCTCCGAGAACTGGTCGACGTCGATCAACAGCAGCCGCTGCGGCGGGTCCGGCGGGGTCCTCAGCGCGGTGTCGATGGTCTCGGCGAGTGCCGAGCGGTTCGGCAGGCGGGTGAGGCCGTCGACGTAGGCGGCATCGCGCAGGCGCTCGACCAGGCGCACGCCGTCGGCGGCCACCGTGGTGTTCTGCACGAACATGTCGAACACGCGCGGGTCGTGCGTGGCGGGCAGGTCGTCGGCACCGAGGAAGGCGACGGCGTCGGCGCCGGTGCGCGAGGGCAGGTAGACGGCGATGCCGCAGGGGCTGGTGACGGTGCGCCGCGTGCTGAAGGCCAGTTCGATGGCGCGCACTTCCGGCTCGGCGCCGAGCGAATCGAGCCGGCGCCACGACCAGTCTGCGTAGCGGCCCAGTGCGGCGACGACGCGACGGCGTTGGTCCTCGGCTTCGTGCACGCGGCGGCCGTCGCTGCAGAACACCGTGTGCGGCGGCAGGCCGTAGAGGCCCGCGAGTCGCTCGAGCAGTCCGACGGCGAAGGCCGGCATGGTGTTGGCGGCGAGCAGCTC